>JALQVG010000042.1 GCA_023260435.1 Flavobacteriaceae bacterium
CCATCTGGAGTCCTGAGAGTGCCAAAAAACTCCGGCAGCATCACTTGCCCGTGAAAGGTAGAATTACGAATTCTTTGAGGAGAAAAGGAGGGTGCAACTTCTATAAGTGACCAATCATCAGAAAAATTGCCTTGATGCGCGTAGGCCTCCACAAGCTCGCACGAGCGCTCTGCGCCCACTGCTGCATCGCTAAGGCTAGAAGGGTCAACCACACGATTTGCATGATAGGGCGGGCCCAGGGGAAGTTAAACGTGGCGTCTATGTAGTAGGTCACCAAGCCCAAAGCCAAAAATCCACCCCAAAATCGCTGTTCTGCAGGTAATGAGGAGGTAGCCGCCTGCCACAGGTACCAAAAAGCCAAGGCCAATACCCCCAAGTACATCAACAAACCAACAAGCCCCAACTCAGCCCCCAATTCCAAAAAGTCGTTGTGCATGTGGTAAGGAACCACATAACCGTTGATGTTCTCTCGATCGTATACAATCGATTGCAGCTTCCAATTCCCTAACCCCGTTCCAAAAATCGGGTGTTCGATCATGTGCTCCACACCTTTCTGATAAAACCTTAGACGAGACGCAATAGACCCATCCTGGGTCGTCTGCACAATACTCGCTGCTCGGTCAAAAAAGTCGATATTTTGAGCTTCACTTTGGGTGTTTACCACCTTGCTCAAACCAATCGCCAAAGCAAAAGGAACCCACACATAGAGCACTGGTTTAAGCTGCACCAACCAAGGCTGCTTGCGGTGGCGAAGCAACACCCACACCATATAAATCACCGCATTTAGCGTAAGTGCCACAAAGGATGCCCTTGAGGCGATCATCACCAGACAGAAAATTACTAAGGTCATCAACACCCCCATCAGCAATACCCTACCCCACTTTTGAGCTCGGTTCATCAGGTAGAGCACAAAGGGAAGTTTAATCACCATAGACAATGCGGCAATATTGATGTTCCCCGTCGTCCCCTTGAGCACTCCTGCTCGAGACACATAAGCGCCCTCGGCCAACAGTCCCATCAATGGCTTAAGCACCAGCCACATTTCCAGGGTCAAATAACCCGCCATAACCCAACTGAAGAACACGGCCGTTCTAGGAATAGCGCCCAACAAGGCAAATACCTGCCCCAACGCTACGACCATAGCCACCATGCGAACTATGTTCACCCATGCCTCCACCGGGTTGATCGCGTAAATAAATGAAAGTGCTCCCCACGCCATAAAGGCAACCAAAAGCCCAAAAAGCGGAATCCTAGTCAACGTGCGCCATTGAGGCACAAAAAAAGACCGTTCGGAAAACATCCACAGGATGCTCAAAATGTTCAAACCGTGCAATACCGCCCACTGAGGAGCTATTTGATCAACCGCTTTGAGATTTGGCACGAAACCAATGGCCCAATAAGCCAGCAAAAAAACAGCAGAGATGGTGCGGATGTAGGCGCTAGAAGTATTAGTTGCTCCACCACTCGAATTGTTTTTAGATGATTTGCCTGGGGAGTTGTAGTTTTTTTTTGCAGACATGAACAGTAAAATTTGGGTTACTAAAGTACATATTTTACCCAGTGATCCCTAAACTATCCGCAGTATAGCAAGGTTTAGAAAAACAAAAAACCTCTATTTGTTTAAAATATTAACCATCAAAATTCATCCTCCTATTTCATTAAGAACGTTGGGGATGAAAATTGAATGATAAAGATTACTTAATTTCTGATTGAATTTCATCATCAAGCCGTTTCTTAAGATCCAAGATTTCTTGATAAGTAAAACTCCTACCCTGAAAAAAAACAGACTTGATGCCTGGCGGAAGCATTAATTGAGCCGCTGCTCTCTCGATTTTTTTCAATTTAGCCATACAGAAAATAATTTCAATGCATCCCTTAGTTTAAAGCAATCGTTTTTATCGTGGATCTATTTATTTCCTAACTGGACGTCTTAAACGTATACAAAATACTCGTGGCTGTGTTTTTCCCGTCGTTGGCCACCACGCGCCAGTAGTATATCGTGCCTGCCTGTACGCTTAGGGCAAATGAAGTGGCGGTTACATTACTAGCCACTGGGCTTTGGGCTCCGTCTACCGCATCTGCGTACAACGTGTACGTCAGCGCATCTCCATCCGCATCTCCACTCTCCCAGCTGATTGTCACCTTACCCTCTGTGGGCGTTACGGTGGCTCCAGGTATAGGGCTTAAGGGGGAGGCAGGAAAGGGTGCGTAATTCACCACTCCATCAC
>JALQVG010000015.1 GCA_023260435.1 Flavobacteriaceae bacterium
ACCCTGGACTGGTACTCACCGACTTGGGAGACGGCATACTCAACGCGGAATTCCGTTCTAAAATGAACACCCTGGGCGGGGATGTTCTGAGCGGCTTGAACAAATCGCTTGACATCGCAGAAAAGGACTACCGAGGGTTGGTCATTGGCAACCAAGGAGCTCATTTTTCGGTTGGTGCCAATATCGCCATGATATTTATGATGGCCGTAGAGCAGGAATACGACGAGCTTAACATGGCTATTAAGATGTTCCAAAACACCATGATGCGTATGCGCTATTCAAGCATACCTACAGTAGCTGCCATACACGGAATGACTTTTGGTGGAGGATGTGAGCTATCGCTTCACGCCGACCAAGTCGTCGCAGCTTCAGAAACATATATGGGACTCGTAGAGTTTGGTGTTGGGGTAATACCTGGTGGAGGAGGCACCAAAGAGTTAACTCTAAGAGCTTCAGATACATTTAAAGCCAACGACGTGGAGGTCAATCGTCTGAGAGAGGCCTTTTTAACCATAGCTATGGCCAAAGTATCCACTTCAGGCCACGAGGCGTTTGATCTAGGTTTGCTCCAAAAAGGAAAAGACCACATCGTGGTGGGCAAACAGCGTTTGATCGCCAAAGCAAAAGCCCAGGCATTGTCTATGGCTGAACAAGGCTATACCCAGCCGATCATGCGCCAAGACATCAAGGTGCTAGGTCAACAATCTTTGGGTATGTTTTTGGTAGGAACTGACGCCATGAAAGCAGGTCACTACATCTCTGAACACGACCGTAAAATTGCCGATAAACTAGCTTATGTCATGTCGGGCGGAGATCTCTCTGAAGCGACATACGTGAGTGAACACTATTTGCTTGATCTAGAGCGCGAAGCATTTTTATCGCTGTGCACTGAACGAAAAACCCTGGAGCGCATTCAACATATGCTACAAACCGGTAAACCTTTAAGAAACTAGTCATGAAAACAGCCTATATCGTAAAAGCCTACAGAACAGCTGTAGGTAAAGCGCCCAAAGGGGTGTTTCGCTTTAAAAGACCTGACGAACTCGCCGCTGAGACCATTGAATTCTTGATTGATTCCCTGGGTGAGTTTGACAAAACACGTATTGATGATGTCATGGTAGGTAATGCTATGCCAGAGGCGGAACAAGGCCTGAACGTTGGAAGACTAATTTCCTTAATGGGGCTCAAAATCGATGATGTACCCGGAATGACGGTAAACAGATACTGCGCCTCAGGACTGGAAACGATTGCCATTGCTACTGCAAAAATTCAAGCAGGTATGGCTGATTGCATCATCGCCGGTGGCGTGGAAAGCATGAGTTTTATTCCCATGGGGGGATACAAACCCGTACCCGACTATAAAGCCGCTCAGCAGGGACATCAGGACTATTATTGGGGAATGGGACTAACGGCAGAAGCCGTGGCCGAGCAGTATCAAGTTTCTCGAGAAGACCAAGATCAGTTTAGCTACCAATCCCACCAAAAAGCAATCGCCGCCCAAGAATCAGGGCGCTTTGACCGGCAAATAGTTCCAATTCAAGTAAACCAAGTAAAATTGGATGAAAACGGAAAAAAAATAACCCATCAATACACCGTGACCAAAGATGAAGGCCCTAGAAAAGACACCTCTGTAGAAGCATTGGCTGGATTGCCTTCGGTGTTTGCCCAAGGAGGTAGCGTCACCGCTGGAAACAGCTCTCAAATGAGTGATGGCGCATCATTTGTATTGGTGATGAGTGAGGAACGTGTCAAAGAATTGGGGTTGACACCTATAGCCCGTATGGTTCAGTATGCCGCCGCAGGTGTGCCGCCCAAAATAATGGGGATAGGTCCTGTTAAAGCTATTCCCAAAGCGCTTGAACTAGCGGGGTTGAAGCTGAATGATATCGGATTATTCGAACTCAACGAGGCGTTTGCCTCGCAATCGCTGGCCGTGATCAGGACGTTGGGAATAGATCCGGAAAAAGTGAATGTCAATGGTGGGGCTATTGCGCTTGGGCACCCATTGGGCTGTACGGGTGCTAAACTTACCACACAGTTACTCGATGAAATGGACCAACGGAAAATGAACGGCCAATACGGAATCGTAACCATGTGCGTAGGTACAGGGCAGGGTGCTGCAGGAATTTTTGAATTGATTTAATACGTATACCATGAACCAAGAAGCTAACGAATTTATCCTCAGAGGAGGACAGTTTATCGTCACAGAGACACCTGCTGAATCAGTCTTCACCTTGGAAGATTTATCAGAGGAGCAAAAAATGATGCGTGAAAGCACCCAAGAATTTGTCGATCGCGAACTATGGGCACACTGGCAGCGTTTTGAGAAAAAAGACTATCAATTCACGGAAGAAGCCATGAAAAAAGCCGCTGAATTAGGGCTTCTTGGGATTGCGGTACCCGAACAGTACGGGGGTATGGGTATGGGATTTGTCTCCACCATGCTGGTTTGCGACTATATTTCCGGAGCCACTGGGTCCTTTTCTACAGCATTTGGGGCACACACAGGAATCGGGACTATGCCGATTACCCTGTATGGTACCGAAACACAAAAAATGAAATACGTGCCAAAACTAGCCAGCGGTGAATGGTTTGGGGCTTACTGCCTGACCGAGCCCACTGCTGGATCTGACGCCAATTCA
>JALQVG010000071.1 GCA_023260435.1 Flavobacteriaceae bacterium
GGCTGCGGACACCAACATGCAGATCGTGCAACCGACAACGGCCAGCCAGATCTTCCATGTGCTGCGTCGCCAGATGGTGCGTGACCTGCGTAAACCGCTGGTCATTTTCACGCCCAAGTCGCTGCTGCGCAACAAAGCTTCAGGCTTTGGATCCCGCCCTCTAAATTTCCGGTACAGCTCTTCGGCTTTTTGAGTGCCTCCTAGAGATAGAATGTACTGTTCAAATCGTTGAGCGGTTTCTGTATCAAGTCCACCGGATTCCAGAAAGGCTTCAAATGCATCTGCATCCAAGACCTCTGCCCATTTATAGGAATAATACCCTGCGGCATATCCGCCTTGAAAAATATGGGCAAATGAGGTGCTCATGGCCGTTCCTGATACCTGAGGGGTAAAGAGTGTTTGGGCAAATACACCCTCTTCTATCTCTTCAATGCTTTTTCCCTTAGGATCTGATCCGTGCCAGGCGAGATCTAGTAAAGCAAAAGAGATTTGCCGGACTGTAGCCCAACCCTCCATAAACTTTTTGGCTTTTTGTAGGGCTTCAATCTGTCCTTGAGGTAGTGGTTCACCAGTTCTGAAGTCTTTGGCCCAAAGTTGTAGTGCCTCAGGAAAATAACACCAGTTTTCCATCCATTGGCTGGGCAGTTCAACGAAATCCCAAACCACAGAGGTTCCTGATAAACTGGGGTATGTGGTGTTGGCCAGCATACCGTGTAGTGCGTGTCCAAATTCGTGAAACAATGTAGTCACCTCATTAAAACTCAACAGGGATGGTTTTTCAGCAGTGGGGCGGGTAAAATTACACACCACAGACACTTGAGGTCTTTGAGCTATGGTTTCTCGAATATATTGAGATTGAAAGGAGGTCATCCATGCACCGTCTCTTTTTCCGGGTCTAGGAAAAAAATCGAGGTATAAATAAGCGACAAATCCTCGTTGTTGGTGGTGGACTTCGTACACCTGTACCTCTGGATGGTACACGGGTATTTGGTCGGTTTGTTGAAAACTCAGTCCAAAGAGCTTTTCGGTAATTTTAAATACACCCGCTAAAGCATGGTCTAGCGAAAAATAAGGCTTTAGCGATTCATCGTCTAAGGAAATTTGTTCCTTTTTGAGCAACTCTGTGTAGTAGGAAATATCCCAAGCTTCAAGTTCTGCAACACCATCTTGAGCAGCTCTCTGGGCTAGCTGTTTAAATTCTGCAGCGGCAGCAGGTTTTGCTTGTTCGAGCAAGGTGCGCAAAAAACGGTCAACTGTCTCTGGACTTTGCGCCATACGCTCTTTCATTGTGTAGTGTGCATGACTTGGGTCGCCTAAAAGAGTGGCTCTTTGGTGTCTGAGTTCCGCGATTTTGGATACCAAAGCATCGTTGTTGTGTTCATTTTTTAGGTGTCCCCTGGAGGCAAATGCACGGTATATTTCTTCGCGTATGGATCTGTTTTGTGCGTATTTCATCAAGGGGACGTAGCTCGGGTAGGATAGGGTGACTAGCCATCCTTGTTTCCCTTGAGCCTCTGCTTGCTGTTTGGCTGCTGACAAGAAATCTGCGTCTAGTCCCATGATCTCTTCCTCTTTGGTCAACAACCTGGAATACGCTTGGGTGTCCGCTAAAAGATTTTGACCGAATTGAAGCTGGCTCACGGCTAGTTCACTGTCAATTTTCCTGAGTAGTTCTTGCTTTTCTTCACTTAAATATGCTCCCTGGCGCACAAATGATGTGTGGGTTTTTTCCAACAACATAGTTTGTTCTTCGCTGAGGTTATGGGGGGGATTTTGAAACACGGAATCTACGCGTTGAAACAGTGTTTTGTTGAGAAACAAGTCATTTTTAAATGCGCTCAATGCGGGAGCAATATCTTGCGCGATCGCTTGAATTTCCGAATTGGTTTCTGCAGCGTTGAGGTTGAATAAGGCTCCAGAGATTCGCCCCAATAGTTGACCCGACCATTCCAAGGCCTCCACCGTATTTTCAAAACTAGGAGTTGCATCATTTTGCTCGATTAGGTTGAGTTCTTCACGTGCTCTCTCAAGGGCTATAGGTAGCGCTTCTCGAAAATCATCGGGTTTTATTTGATCCCAAGGTAGGGTGTCAAAGGGTTGCAATAGAAGGTTGAGTCGCATAGCGTCTGACCGGGATTAAGTGGCGATTAAATTATTTTTTGAGTTGGGCAGATTTGTCCAGTACAGCTTGTTTCAAACCAAGTTTGTAGGCCGTTATTTTTTCTAGGAGTTCAGGTTGTTGAGCACCTAGAATTTGAGCGGCTAGGATTCCTGCATTTTTTGCTCCGTTAAGCGCAACAGTTGCTACAGGTACTCCGCCGGGCATTTGCAAGATGGACAATACAGAATCCCATCCATCGATGGAGTTACTGCTCTTGATGGGGACGCCAATCACAGGAAGTGGGCTCATGGAGGCCACCATCCCAGGTAGATGTGCAGCACCACCCGCCCCAGCAATGATTACTTTAATGCCCCTTCTGTGGGCATTTTGGCTAAAGTCAACTAGTTTTTCAGGTGTTCTATGGGCGGAAACAATATCTAACTCATAGTCTACACCAAATGATTCAAGCATGAGGGCTGCTTCACGCATGATTGGAAGGTCACTGTCACTGCCCATAACGATGGATACTTGTGTCATATCAAAAAGTTTTTTTCTGTTGAGGTATCAGTTGGGGGCCCACAACCTTGATAAGCTCTTTTACTTGTTGTGCCACAGCGCGAGCTTTTATGGGATCAGGGTCAGTAATAGTCACATGTCCCATTTTGCGAAATGGTCGTGTAATTTTTTTGCCGTAGATGTGTGGAGTGACTCCGGGAAGGGCTAGTATTTTTTCCATGTTTTCATAAGAAACAGGTCCTTCGCTTCCTTCGTCCCCTACAAGATTTACCATGACGGCAGCGGTTTTGGAACTGGTGTCTCCAAGGGGTAGATTTAACACCGCTCTCAGGTGTTGTTCAAATTGATTGGTAACGCTTGCTTCTATGGTGAAGTGACCGCTGTTGTGCGGTCTTGGGGCGATTTCATTGACTAAAACAGCGCCTTCATGAGTTAAAAATAATTCCACGGCTAAGAGGCCTATATGGTTGATTTTTCGAGCGACATCCATGGCGATTTTTTCAGCCTGTTCGCGAATTTGGGGAGTGATTTGCGCGGGGCAGAGGACGTACTCCACCTGATTGGCCTCAGGGTGAAATTCCATTTCTACCGCGGGGTAAGCGACTTCTTGACCCGAATGATTTCTACAGACAATTACGGCTAGCTCCTTGGCAAATGGAACCAACGTTTCTGCGATGCATTCTACTTGAGGCAATCCTTTTAAATCTTCCGGGCTGCGCACAATTTTAACACCCTGTCCATCATAGCCAAATTGGGTGCTTTTCCAGACAAAAGGAAAGGTTAAGGCTCCGCGATCGATAGATTCTTGGATTTCTGAGGTGAACGCATAAGTGGAGAAATCTGCTGTAGGAATTTGGTGGTCTCTGTAGAAGAGTTTTTGACGTCCTTTGTTGGCGATGATTTCCAAGGATTTAGGTGGGGGAATCACGTGAACTCCTGCTGCTTCTAATCGATAGAGCGCATTCAGGTTGACGTGTTCAATTTCAATAGTGAGCACATCAACTGATTGTCCAAACCTGTAAACGGTTTCTTCATCCATCAGTGCGCCTGTCTCAAACCTGTTGGCAGATAATCGGCAGGGAGCATCCCCGCTAGGGTCTAGAACCGCAGTAGTCACATCCCATTTACGGGTTTCTTGTAGGAGCATTTTGCCCAATTGTCCCCCGCCTAAAATGCCTAATGTGAAGTCTGATGAAAAGTAGTTCATGGGTTTGGTGATCTCTTGGCAAAAATACAATATAAACCGAGATTGGGCGTGTCCTACGCGTAAAACACCTGTCAAAATTGTATATTTGCCACCAGTTAATAAAGGCCTCAAGCCTAATCTACACCTCATGATTCAACTTGTACTATTTGGTAAACCCGGTGCTGGTAAAGGGACCCAAGCAGAATTCCTAAAGGAAACCTACGGATTAAAGCATTTATCTACCGGAGATTTGTTTCGCCACCACATAAAAAACGGCACCTCTTTGGGGTTGCTGGCTCAATCGTATATGGATCAAGGTGCTTTGGTACCCGACCAGGTAACCATCGATATGTTGGAAGAAGCAGTAGACCAGACTCCTGAAGCCAAAGGATTTATTTTTGATGGCTTTCCCAGAACAACCGCACAGGCCGAGGCTTTAGATGCTTTTCTTGCCAGTAAAAACATGGAGGTTTCTGCTACCATAGCTTTAGAGGCCCATGATGAGGAATTATTGGTGCGTCTGTTGGAACGCGGTAAAATAAGTGGGCGTCCTGATGATC
>JALQVG010000092.1 GCA_023260435.1 Flavobacteriaceae bacterium
CCACATGACCATACAGACGGCTGTTTTGATCGAAACACTTGTCGCATTGGGTGCAGAAGTGACCTGGAGTTCATGTAATATTTTTTCTACCCAAGATCATGCCGCGGCTGCCATCGCTGAAGCGGGCATTCCAGTTTATGCATGGAAGGGAATGAATGAAGAAGAATTTGACTGGTGTATCGAGCAGACCTTGTTTTTTGGAGAAGGTCGCCAACCGCTCAACATGATTCTAGACGATGGAGGTGACTTAACCAATATGGTCTTGGATCGCTTCCCAGAGTTAGCTCCTGGCATCAAAGGTTTGTCCGAAGAGACCACTACTGGAGTTCACCGTTTGTACGAGCGCGTGAAAAACGGAACATTGCCTATGCCTGCGATTAACGTGAATGACTCAGTAACCAAATCTAAATTTGACAACAAGTACGGATGCCGTGAATCTGCTGTAGATGCGGTAAGACGCGCCACAGATACGATGTTGGCCGGTAAGAAAGTAGTGGTTTGTGGCTACGGCGACGTGGGTAAAGGAACAGCTGCTTCATTTAGAGGAGCTGGATCTATTGTCACCGTGACTGAAATTGATCCAATCTGCGCCCTACAAGCATTGATGGATGGTTTTGAAGTGAAAAAATTGGAAACTGTTCTGGGGACTGCGGATATCGTTATCACCACCACCGGAAACAAAGACATCGTTCGCGGAGAACACTTTATGGGTCTTAAAGACAAAGCCATTGTCTGCAACATCGGACACTTTGACAACGAGATCGACATGGCTTGGCTCAACAAAAACTACGGACACACCAAAGATGAGATCAAACCTCAGGTGGATAAATACACCATCGATGGAAAAGACATCATCATCTTGGCTGAAGGACGTTTGGTCAACCTAGGTTGTGCGACTGGCCACCCTAGTTTTGTGATGAGCAACTCGTTTACCAACCAAACATTGGCACAAATCGAATTGTGGACCAAAGCGGATCAATACGAGAACCAGGTTTATATGTTGCCTAAACACCTCGACGAGAAAGTAGCTGCATTGCATTTATCTCGTTTAGGCGCTGAACTTACTGAACTCAAGAAAGATCAAGCCGATTACATCGGGGTGGCGGTTCAAGGACCGTTCAAACCTGAGTACTACCGCTACTAGGGTGGTGGATACTTCACTATTCAAGGGGGCCTTCGGCCCCCTTTTTTTGATCCCCTAGTTCCCCACTGAAGCAAAAAAAAAGCCCCGCGATGCGGGGCTTTTTAGATTGACCTAGTCAATTATGCTTGGAAAGGCTCGATGGAAACATAAGATTTTCCGTTAGCTTTCTTTTGGAACTTTACCAAACCGTCTACGCGAGCGTGTAGGGTGTGGTCTTTCCCAGCGTAAACGTGCTCCCCTGGGTTGTGTTTTGTTCCGCGTTGTCTTACGATGATGTTCCCAGCGATAGCAGCTTGACCACCAAAAATCTTCACACCTAAGCGTTTTGATTCTGATTCTCTACCGTTCTTGGAACTACCGACTCCTTTTTTGTGTGCCATGGTCTAATGGGTTTTTATCGGTTTAACTCAATGCTTCGATTAGTTCAGCTTTCTTCATAGAAGTGTATCCTTCGATACCTGCAGCTTTAGCCAACTCTTTCAACTCAGCTACTGTCTTTCCGCTTAAATCAGCAGATGCAGCTGCGGCAGGAGCCTCAGCTTTTGGGGCAGCAACCTTAGGGGCAGCTGTCTTGGCTGCAGCAGGTTTTGCACCTGAAGCCAAAATGTTTTCAATCACGATTTGGGTTAAGTACTGACGGTGACCGTTCTTTACTTTGTACCCTTTACGTCTTTTCTTTTTAAACACAAGGACTTTATCTCCTTTACAGTGTTTGATAACTTTGGCCTCTACAGCGGCTCCACTTACAGCTGGGGCGCCAACAGTGATTTTGCTTCCGTCTTCCAACAAAAGAACGCGGTCAAACTGAACGTTTGCTCCTTCTTCTGCGGCCAAACGGTGTACATACACTTTTTGGTCTTTTGCAACCTTAAATTGCTGCCCTGCTATCTCTACAATTGCATACATAGCGTTAATTTTTGTTTTTTATCCGCTTCAAACAGTTTAAAGCGGGTGCAAATATACCTAAAATTCCTATATCCAGCATCATACAAGCCCAAAAAAACACCCTATCTTTAGCTTTTTCAGCACTATGACAGCCAACACCAGCAAATGGGCCTATTTATGGGCTCTCTCCCTGATCTGGGGATCCTCTTTTATTTTGATCAAAAAGGCGCTTTTGGGCGTGACACCGCTACAAGTCGGAACGCTTCGGATACTGTTGGCCGCCACCACGGTGCTAATCATTGGTTGGCCCTCTTTAAAGTTGATTTCAAAAACGGACTGGAAATGGATCAGCGCGGCTGGGCTGTTGAGCTCGTTCTTTCCCCCCTTGTTTTTTGCGCTGGCTCAAAGCGAAATAGACTCCGGAGTGACCGCGATTTTCAACTCCCTGACCCCCTTGAATACGACCTTGGTGGCCTTAGCTTTTTTTGGGGCACAAATGAGCCGTAAACAGGTCGTCGGTGTAGTGATTGGACTTTTGGGTACCTGGCTTTTGTTGGCTACCGGTGCTTCGCTTCGGGCAGATCAAAACTATGCCTATGTCGGATTTATTTTGGCCTCTTCTTTAGGGTATGCACTCAACATCAACATCATCAAAAACAAATTGGCTCACCTGGGACCTATGTCCATCACAGCTGGCAGTTTTGCCGTAGTGGTAGTTCCGGCCGCTGTAGTGCTCTTGTCGACAGGATTTGCCCCAGACCTCAGCCAAGTGGTCGTGCAGCAATCCTTGATCTCCTTGTTGGTTTTGGCTGTTTTGGGAACTGCATTG
>JALQVG010000039.1 GCA_023260435.1 Flavobacteriaceae bacterium
GGGTACGTATCAGGTATGCTTTTCTGTGGTAGGAGTTTCAGGGTACAGTCAGTGTTATACGGCATCGGTGTCCGAGCCAACACCTTTGGCAGCGGCCACTAAAGTCGATGTGGCTGCCCGCACCATCACTTTGAATTTAGCTGGGGCAGAGCGCTACAGGGTATCGATCAATGGCGTGTCTCAAGAATACAGTTCAGCCCAGGTAGGGAATGGTCTAGTCCTTGATTTGGCCCCAGGCAATAACCGTCTACGTGTAGCAACAGAGGCGGATTGTCAAGGGGTATATACCGATGAGATTTTTGTTAGCGCTCAAGTGCTTTCTTACCCCAATCCTACTTCTGGGCCGCTTCAGGTTTATGTCGCCGGTTCAGATACCGAGGTGGCTGTACAGTGGATGACTTTGGGCGGTGTGGTGTTGGATCAAGACCAGCGATCGGTGTCAGACCGAAGGGTGATGGACTGGGACATCAGCGCTTATCCTTCAGGGGTATATGTGCTGACGATCACGGGGTCACAAGTGAGGCAAAGTCTTAAAATAGTCAAGCAATAGTATGTACGCACTGGTGGATTGCAATAACTTCTACGCTTCTTGTGAGCGGGTTTTTAAGCCTGAGCTTATCGGGAAACCTGTGGTGGTCCTTTCCAACAACGACGGCTGTGTCATCGCGCGCAGCAGTGAGGCCAAGCCTTTTGTGCCTATGGGCGCGGTGGCTTTTAAGTATCGGGAGGTATTTGCCCAGCACGACATCCGTGTTTTTTCCTCGAATTACGCCTTGTATGGAGACATGAGTCATCGGGTGATGGAGGTGCTGCGTCAGTTTTCTCCGGAGGTAGAAGTGTATTCCATCGATGAGGCGTTTTTAAAGTTCACCGGTTTTGAGCAGTGGGATCTTCAAGCCCATGGATTGGCGATGAAGCAGCGGGTACAGCAGTGGACCCATATTCCGATCAGTGTGGGAATAGCCCCCACTAAGGCACTAGCCAAGGTGGCCAATAAGATCGCCAAAAAATTCCCCGAGCGCACCCAAGGAGTTTATGCGATTGACACGGAAGAAAAGCGCATAAAAGCACTTCGCTGGACTGCGGTGGAAGACGTTTGGGGCATTGGCCGAAAGACGACCAAAAAACTTCAGGCGATTGGGGT
Source organism: Flavobacteriaceae bacterium (assembly GCA_023260435.1). Lineage (GTDB taxonomy): Bacteria > Bacteroidota > Bacteroidia > Flavobacteriales > Flavobacteriaceae > MAG-120531. Next base: position 1,145 of record JALQVG010000039.1, read on the forward strand.
GCGTACGGCGGCTGATTTTGTCGCTTTGCCAGATGCCTATGTGCGCAAAACCTTTTCCGTGGTGGGCCTCAGGCTCAAACACGAGCTGGCCGGTCAGTCGGTTCTGGAGCTGGAAGAGGTACAGACCAAAAAAGCCATCGCGACTACCCGCAGCTTTAAAAATGAACTCAGCGATTTGGAAGACCTCAAAGAACGGGTAGCGACCTATGCGGTGCTCTGCGCGGAGAAGCTTCGCCGACAGGCTACGGCTGCTTGCCTGGTACACGTGTTTGTGCACACCAATTTTTTTAAAACCGATCAGCCGCAATACGCTAAGAGCACTGTGGTGCGTTTGCCTTTTGCCAGTCAGTCGAGTATTACTTTAACCCAGTATGCGCTCAAAGCGCTCGAGCAGATTTACAAACCCGGTTACGGGTATAAAAAAGCGGGTGTAGTGGTGATGGGGATCACGCCTGTCTCCTCGGTACAGCTCGATCTTTTTGTGGGAGAAAACCCCAAACACAAGCCATTGATGCAGGCCATAGACCGAATTAATGCCCGATGGGGCACCCAGCGCACCCGTCTGGGACGTCAGGATGTAGGTCGTGTGTGGAAGATGCGCCAAGAAAAACGATCTCCGAGTTATACCACCGCCTGGACTGATTTATTGACGGTTAAATAAGTTTTTATGAAAATTCAATCGGCCCCCAAATGGAGCAGCGAACTCCAGCCCTTATCCCTAAAAAAAGAAGGGGAAAAAACCTATGTCACCTATTACGCCTCCGGAGTTCAGGCGGGTTTTCCCAGCCCCGCAGATGATTTTAAGGAGCAACAACTCAGTTTGGACGAACGCTATTTGAGCCATCCAGAAGCGACCTTTATGGTTCGGGTGGCCGGGAGTTCTATGGAGCCCACGCTCCAGGTGGGCGATATATTAATTGTGAAGTCTGATGTGGTGTTGGAAGACAACAAAATAGGAATCGTATCGGTGAACCACACGGATTTCACCGTAAAGCGTTTGGATAAAAAGAACCAACGCTTGGTAGCCGACAACCCAGCTTTTGAGTCGATACACATCCAAGAAACCGACACCGTCGTCTGTCTGGGTGTGGTGATGCATTTGATTCGAGATATTAAATAAAAAACCCCAGCGCAGCTGGGGTTTTTTATTTAGTTGAGGTGTTGGAGAATTTTGTCGCTCATCGGGTTGGTGATGGAGTAATAGAAATCCACAAATCGACCTTGTTCATCGACTAGGTATTTCTGAAAATTCCACTTCACCTCTGAGTCAGCTACACCATTCATGGATTTTTTGGTCAGCCATTGGTATAGGGGGTGCTGATTCGATCCCTTGACATCGATCTTATCGGTCATGACAAAATTCACCCCGAAGGTAGCAGAGCAGAACTCTTGAATTTCTTCATTGCTTCCAGGTTCTTGGTTGCCAAACTGGTTGCAAGGCAAGCCGATCACCACCAAACGATCTTTGTGCAGGTTGTGCAGCATCTGTAAATCCTCGTACTGTTTGGTAAATCCACACTTAGAGGCCACATTGACAAAAAGAATCTTTTTGCCTTTAAAGGTTTTCAAATCGATCGGTTTTCCCGTGATCGATTTGAGTTCAATCCCGTACAATGATTTGGGCGGGTTGACAGGAGTTTGTGCTTTAGCACCGAATAGGCAAGTAAATATTCCGAACATCAATAGTTGTTTTATCATGGGTTAAGGTTTTAAGATTCCAGGTATTCCGGCTGGTTTTTTGGTTTGCCAGTCAAAAGCAGGGGCTTTTTTGGCGACAGGAGCGATTTCATCCAAGGTATTGGCCTCGTATACAACGCCGTTCTTCACCACATGAGTGAGGGTGTTGGTGTGGCGGATGTTTTCCAATGGATTTTGATCCATAATCAAGATGTCTGCAAGTTTCCCTTGAGCTAACGTGCCTAGATCTCCATCCAATCCCAAGGCGGTGGCTCCGGAGATGGTAGCGACACGTAAAGCCTCATGTGGGGTCATTCCGCCGCTGGCTACTGACCAAAGTTCCCAGTGGTATCCCAATCCTTGAAGCTGTCCATGGCTGCCTACACCGCCAATACCTCCGGCGCGAATCAAGTCAGTCATGAATTCCGCGTGTTTTTTAAACACGTGCTCTTGATCCATAAACCAACCCGGTCTGCGCCTTGATTTGGAAGCGAGTTCTGCATAGGGCGTGAAGTACTGCATTTTTGGATCGCTGTACGGATTCTCTCTGGAGTAGTAATAATTTTCCGCCCAAGGACCTCCATAGGAAACCAGTAGGGTAGGTGTAATCGCCATTTTAGACTCAGCAGCTGTGGTGACCACATCTTTGTAGATGGGATAAATAGGCAATGAATGCTCGTGTCCAGGATATCCATCCAGCATATTGACCATGTTTTGCTTGAAGTCCAAACCGCCTTCGGTGGTGGGCATCAATTCAAGTTCCTTGGCGGCCATAATAACCCACTGACGCTGTTGACGGTTCCCCACCAAATACATTTTGATGGTTTTGGTCTGGTAGTAGGTGCTGTATTGTTTGAGCACATCCTTGGCGTGCTCTAAGCTCTTGATGTTGTATCCCCAGTAGCCTACACCAGGTCCAGTGCTGTATACTCTCGGTCCGTGAATCATACCTGCATCGACCATGTCCGCGTAGGTAAGTACATCGGTCGTCGCTGTTTGGGGATCGCGGGTGGTGGTGACTCCGTAGGCTAGGTTAGCGGAATAGATCCATACCTGGTTTTTGTGTACGCCCCACTGTGGCCACATATGGGCGTGGGTGTCGACAAATCCAGGGGTGAGGGTTTTTCCTTGAACATCGATAATCTTCGTTCCTTGAGGTACCTCAAGCGTTCCTGAAGCGCCGATTTGCGCTATTCTGTTGTTGTGGATCAATACATCACCGCGCTCAATCACTTGATCTCCTTCCATGGTGACCAAGCGACCCCCTTGAAGCAAGGTATAACCCTGAGGAATGGCACGGGTGTAGTAGGCCTTGATAGGCAACTCATCAGCCCTATATCCCGGATCTTTGTCTTCTTTTTTATCCTTTTTCTCCGCGTCTTTAGGAGCGTCCTTGGCGGCCAATTCTTTGGCTTTAGCCGCATCGGCTACACTGTCTTTGTAGGCCTTGGCACGGTCCAAATCGTAGGTGAAATGACTCGCTCCAAGAGACCAGAAGACTTTTTTGCTATTGTCAGACCACTGAGCAAATTCACCCCCGAGCACGGTTAGTTTTTCGGCGGGGAACGAGGCCTTATCGGCATCAGCCACCGAAATATTTGGAGTAGCGCCAATTTTTGGTATCAACACGGTGTATAGATCGTTGTTGATCTTGGCCAATGCCTTCTGACCATTGGGTGCAATCAAGATTTCTGAGGGTCTGGAGGCGGTATTGTTCTCTCTCCACCCTTCTTCTGCACTGGGTAGTGCTGCGTGGTCGTGGTCTTTGCCAAATACATCCGAAGAACCATAAGTTTTGATCCCGGTCAGTTTTAGGTGTTCTTTCTCGTCAGTTCCGTCCCATCGGATGGAAATCAATCCTTTACTGCCGTGGTTTAAATAGACTCTATCTTCTGTTTTGGTGAAGTGAGGACGTTCTCTTCCTTTGGTTTTGTCGATGATCTGCACCGCTCCTCCATTGGGAGAAATCCAAGCGAGGTGCTCTTGTGCTCTCGACTCAAAGGGTTCTACGGCATCGTCGATGACCTGGGCGCTACCCATCACAAACGCGATGCGGTTGCTGCGGTACGACCAAGCAGGAGTACTGTAGTACGCAGGTGTTTGGGTTAAACGAGTAATCGTGTTTTTCTTGCCCAACACCGCTTTATACAAGTGTCCGCCTCCCGTCTGCCAGGTAGTAAAGACCAAAGCGGTTCCGTCTGGGGACCAGGCGGGCTGTGCCTCTACAAAATTGTGTTGGCTCACGCGAACCGGGGTTCCGCTGGGCAGGTTCATCACATAAAGTCGGTTTAGGGCTGTAAAGGCCAATTTTTTTCCATCCGGAGAGACTACTCCATCTCTGATTTGTGTGGCCGTAGCCTTAGTGTCGTCTGAAATAGGGTATTTAAAGGAGAGCTGAGGTCCTAAATCGAGTTGTGCATGAACTGTAAACGGAATTTCCGTTGCGCTGTTGCTGGCGATATCGATGGCGTGAATTTTACCTCCATAAGAAGCGATTAGTTTTTTGCTGTCCGGAGTAAAGGACATGGCGGGAAGCACACCCATGGGGGCAATCGATTCCTGTTCGTCTCTTTGAACGGGATAAGCGAGCCAACGCTCCTTGCCGTCTGCTAAATTCCTGAGGACTAAACCGGTTTGTTCTTCAAATCTACTTCCGTAGACCATCCATCGACCATCCGGAGATAGGGTAGGGGTGAACGCAGATCCATAGCGGCTTGTCAAGGTTTCTGTATCCCCATCCTCTAGGTTGAATCGCATGATCTGGTATTGTGGAAGTTGGGCATTGTAGTTCCAAGCGCCATTTCTGCGGGAGAAATAAATCGACTGACCATCAGGGCTAAACGCTGGATCAATAGTCTTTAAGGATGCGGGTTCTTTGATTAATTGGGCGCCTCCTCCACCGTCTTTGTGGTAGATATAGGGCTTCATGTTGCGGCGACCCTTGGTGCCCACAATGTATTGGCCGTCTGGACTCCAGTCCGCTGAGGCATATAATTGATCGGTGTCTTTGGTCAACGCCTTGGGCTCACTGCCTTCTTTCAGTTCAAGAGTCCATATGTTGTCAGATCCACTTTTATCGGAGATAAACACAATGGATTTTCCATCTGGACTGTATTTGGGGTGCACGTCATAGGGAACTCCTTGGGTAATCGCTTTTGCTTCACCCCCTGTGATCGGCATCTCATAGATATCGCCCATCAGGTCAAAAACGATTTTTGTTCCACTTGGGTGAACATCCACTGAAATCCAAGTACCCTCTTGGGTAGAAAATTGGACCTTGCGTCCTGGTTCTAGGGGAAGTTCTTTGGTGGCTTTTTTCACCACACTGTCTTTGGTCTTCACAGCAGTGCTGTCTGCGGGTGTTTGCGCCCAAGTCCATGAGGCCAAGCCAAGAGCGGCGATAAAGGCCCAAGTTTGTTTTTTCATCGATATGTTTTAAGGTGGTAAAAGGTACAAATATTTTTGATTGATTATCTTTAGGAAAAATTAAACAAACACGACAAGCTATGGGAAAATGGGGGATTAAACTGATGCTGTTGACCGCGCTATTTGCAAGTAGCGTTTCAGCGCAAAAGAAGCCAGCTGGTTTGGCTCGATTGGATTCGATAACTAAGGGAATGACGGCTGATTCTGGTCTATTTACCGTCTATTTGCAGGCTGATCAAAACAAGCTGTTTTGGGCGATACCCGATTCTCTTTTTGGCACCCCATTGCTGATGGTCAGCCGCTATGTTCAGCTACCTGCTGATTACGCGGCCTACAAGAATGCGGGAAGTAAAACAGCGGAGCAAGTAGTGGTATTTACCAAAAAAGGAAGCAAAGTTTTGTTGCAACAACAGTCCTACATCAATCAGGCAGACCCGGAAAGTCCGATTGCCCAAAGTGTGGAAAAGAACAATTTCGCCCCAATTTTGGCCGTTTTTGATCAAAAAAACAAAGAAAACGATCGAGTTTTGATCGAAATGACTGATTTCTTCATGGATGATTCACCGGGGATGAATATCGTTTCCTCCTCCGAAAAGGAACAGTATAAAATGGGTGGAGTCGA
>JALQVG010000093.1 GCA_023260435.1 Flavobacteriaceae bacterium
GACAGTACTGATCCTTGAGCTACGCGTTGACTGTAGGTGATGCCTGCCCATTTTTCTTTTTGATTCGATGTCCCTGAGGCAGCTACTTTTTTACCGTCAAGGTACAACACAACCCCCATAAACGTACAAGTCTTGAAATTCGTTTTGTTGGTGTGTGCCAATATAAACGCTTGGTCTTGAGTTACTTGAACTTCGGTGGTGTTCCAAAAAGCATCATCCCAGTTGGAATCGTGGTTGGTGATTGAACTGTCCAAATAAGGAGTCATCTGAACCTCCGCATCCTTATTAAGGGGAGTAACGCTGTAGCGAATAGCCCCTAGTTCATCGACTTTCATGCTTAAAAAACGCACGGATGTAACTTTGACTTGGAGCCCATCTGCCAATTCAGCTTCAAAACTTCGGGTATACACTCCGTGCTCCATATCCAGTTCTCTGCGAAAAGAGCGCACACTGGTGCACTGGTTCAAATCGAGACGAGTTCCATTTAAATGCACATCGATCCCAATCCAACTTGGCGCATTGAGCACTTTAGCAAAATACTCGGGATATCCGTTTTTCCACCAACCTACTCTTGTTTTGTCTGGATAATAGACACCCCCGATATAGCTGCCTTGAAAAGTAGGACCTGAATAATGCTCTTCAAAATTGGCGCGTTGGCCCATGGCACCGTTTCCGATGCTGAATAAACTCTCTGATGACTTAACCTGATCGGCGCTAAACCCTTCTTCTATAATTTTCCAGGCATCTGCTTTGATGTAATCTTGATTCATATTATGCTGTCAATAATCCGTTTAAAAAAGTTTCATCCATGTCTGTAAACTGGGTAAAAACGACATCGGCATTTCCCAAACTATCCGTGTGGCCGATACCTACTGTACCCATTTTAGCCCGCTGAGCAGCTTCAATACCTGCAGTTGAATCCTCAAAAACCACACATTGTTCAGGCGTCACACCCAATTGTCGGGCGGCTACCAAAAAAACTTCAGGATCAGGTTTTGCCGCAGACACATCGTTGCCATCTACTACCGCGTTAAAATAAGACAAAAGACCAACCTTTTCCAAAATAGGTCGCGCATTTTTGCTCGCCGATCCCAAAGCCATGGGGATTTGCCTTGTTTTAAAGAACGATAAAGCCGTTAAAACTCCGGGCAATATCTCTTGCTGGTCCATCTGTTCGATGTAGGCCAAGTAATCTTGGTTTTTTTGAGACAACCATTCATTAATTTGCTCCTCACTAGCTTCAATCTGGGCCATTTCAAGTAACAGCTCCATACAACGGGCCCTGCTCACCCCTTTAAACGCTTCATTTTCTTCCTCTGTAAAATCATATCCAAACTGAGCGGCCATTTTCTTCCACGCCAAATAGTGGTATTTAGCGGTATCCACAATGACCCCATCTAGGTCAAAAATCATTCCTTTTTTCATGTTTATTTTTAGGTGTTCGGGGTAGAATTTCGCTCTACCAAAGTGGTGGGTATTACGTATTTGCTGATATCCAATGGAGTTTTACTGCATATTTTATCGATCAACACCTCGGCTGACTTTTCTCCCATTAGGTATCCTTGTTGGTCTACTACTGTTAAACTGGGGTAGGAATACTTGGACAGCATTCCATTGTTATATCCTATAAAAGCTACGTCTTCAGGTATGCGTTTTCCTAGGGCAGCAACCACATGCATGGCTTGAACGGCAATGAGTTCATTCACACAAAGTACCGCATCAACCGGGCATTCAGTAAAAAATGTTTTGAGCGATGCTGGATCTACATCTGATTTGGGAAGTGCCAATACCCGTTGTGACTCGTAGGTTAAATTGCTCTCTTTTAACGCCTTGATGTACCCACTTTGTCTGTCTTGATTGACACTCAAATAAGATTCTGTGGTGAGTAACGCGATCTTTGTACGCCCTAAGTCAATCAATCTCTGCGTAGCTTTGTACGCACTGTGCGCATCATCGATCAACACTTGATCTCCAGGAACATGATCGGTCACCCGGTCAAACATGACCAGATGTGTTCCTTGGGCGGCCACTTCTTGCAGATGTGACCAGTCGGCCATTTGTTGTGTTTGGCCAGCTAAAGAAAGAATAATCCCATCAACCCCACTGTCCAAGAGCAAATTGATGGCGTCCTTTTCTTTTTGTGTGCTGTCGTCTGAAAAACAAACACTGACATTAAAACCCCGAGCATTAGCATACTCTTCGATGCCTTTAAATACCGTAGTGAAAAAATGATGCACCAAATCAGGCAAAACTACTCCGATATGGTTACTGCGGCTCTCTCTGAGCCTCAAAGCAGTACTGTTGGGCCTGTAGTGGTATAATTGCGCTAGGGCCAACACCTTCTTCTGAGTATCCTCACTGATCTCAGGGCTATTATTCAAAGCCTTTGAAACCGTAGAGATGGATATATTAAGCTCCAGAGCCAGATCCTTAAGTGTATACTTTTTTGCCAAAAATACCAAGATTTGATCGGTGCGAATATAAACCTTTAACCGCTTAAAATCAGCGACAAACCTCTTGATTAAGCGTGTGTGGGGAGATTGTTGATAACCTCACCACAACGATAACGATTTCGGTATGGTTTTCAGGATGAATTATCAGCTGTACTTCCTTAGTTTATTGGTTATAACGCAGAATTTTTAGAAATATTTAACAGTTATGTGGTTTTATGTTTAAAATCTGAGGGGTGATTTTTCGTAGTTGGCAAATTACAGATTCAATATCTCAAGTATTTGCAAGTACTCAACGCTGATGGACTGTATTATTTTCTCGCAAAAGAGTGAAATTTTCACCCTCATTTTGGCGGCAAATATTGAAAGCGTGCTTTTTTTTGATTATAATTGCATAGCATTTGATTTAAATGCAGCGTGTCCAAAAACCGTTGAAGCCTTATCGTTGTTGATAAAATTGCACCATTACCTCCAACAACACGGCAGATATGATTCGAGGCTCATGTTGTGTTTTACAAGTGTTAAAAAAACCTAAAAACTAAAAATTAACTAAACTAAATTAACATTTATGAAAATTACGCTACTTAAAAGCTTTCTGCTTGTCGGCGCACTTTTGTGCTTCGGATTGGTAGGAGCGCAGACAGTATCCGGTAACGTTTCTGATGCAAATGGCCCTCTGCCAGGTGCTACAGTGGTTATTAAAGGTACTTCAGTTGGTACTTCGGCTGACTTTGATGGAAATTATTCTATCTCTGCAAAAGCCGGTGATGTACTTCTCTTCTCTTTTGTTGGTTATACCGGACAAGAGGTGACCGTAGGAAGTTCTGACACCATCAACGTGGTACTTATCCCAGGAAATGAATTGGACGAAGTTGTGTTGACCGGTTATGGTTCTCAAAGAGAAAAAGAAATCACCTCAGCGGTGGTAGCTGTCAGCGAGAAAGACTTTAACAAAGGAAACGTAAACGACGCGTCTCAATTACTTCAAGGAAAAGTTGCTGGTCTTCAGATCTACAACAAAGGTGGTAACCCTAACTCTGGGGCTACTATCCGTTTGAGAGGTTTGTCTACCATCGGTGCAAACTCTTCTCCACTTGTTGTAATCGACGGAGTTATTGGTGCATCTCTAGCCAACGTCGACCCCTCTGATATCGCTTCTATCAACGTTTTGAAAGATGCTTCTGCAGCTGCAATCTACGGTTCTCGTGGATCAAGCGGTGTTATCTTGGTAACCACTAAATCTGGTGCTGGGGTTCAAGGCAAGCCTAAATTCAACTACAACGCTCAATTTACTGCATCTGACATCCTAAATCAAATCGATTTAATGTCTCCTGAGGAATTTGTTGCTGCTAATGGTCGTGATCTAGGTTCCAAAACAGATTGGATTGATGAGGTTACTCGTCAAGGACAAACTAAAGTGCACAACATCGCTGTTCAAGGTGGCGCTGGCGACACTAACTACCGTATCTCTACTAACTACAGAGATGTAGAAGGTATCTTGTTAAACTCAGGTTTTGAGCAATTCAACACTCGTTTAAATTTCTCTACCAGAACTTTGAATGACAAGTTGAAAATTGACTTTACTACCTCTTACACCAAGAGAGATCAACAAAAC
>JALQVG010000106.1 GCA_023260435.1 Flavobacteriaceae bacterium
AGAGACTCCTCAAGCAATCACTTGGTTTACCTTGGATACAACGCCTTATGTGTGGAACGATACCGGCTATCAAAGACCAGCTAAAGAAGATTTGGTCATCTATGAATTATTGCTCAGAGATTTTGACCCCGCTCATTCATACGCGGCCCTACAAGCGCGGTTGGATTATTTACAAGGGTTAGGAGTCAATGCGATCGAGTTGATGCCCATCAATGAATTCGATGGCAATGAGAGCTGGGGTTATAACCCCTCTTTCCACATGGCGGTCGATAAGTATTACGGAAGTCCGGATGCGCTTAAAGCATTGGTGGATGCCTGTCACCAAAGGGGAATCGCAGTGATCGCTGACATTGTCTTTAACCATGCCACAGGGCAGAATCCTTATTTTAGGATGTACAACGACAGCCAAGGCGCCAACTCAGGAACGCCTTCAGCGGACAGCCCGTTTTTTAATGTTTCCGCCAAACACGCCTATAATGTGTTTTACGACTTTAATCACCACCACCCGTCACAAGCAGCGCGTTCCTACGTAAAGCGCGTGGTGCAAGAGTGGATTAGGACCTATAAGCTCGACGGATTTCGCTGGGATTTGACCAAAGGATTTACCCAAAACTGCGGGCAAAACGACGAGTATTGCACAGGCGTAAAGCAGGATGACCGCGTGGAGGTACTCAAAGCCTATGCGGATTTCCAGTGGGCAGTTGATGGTGATTCCTATGTCATTTTTGAGCATTTGGGGAATAATGACGAAGAATCTATTTGGGCCAATTACCGTTTAGACGAAGGAAAAGGAATTATGCTCTGGAGCAACTACAACTGGGCTTATTCTCAGTCGATTCAAGGCTATAGCGATGGCGCCAATTTTAATGGGGCCTCTTATCTGAGCCGCGGATGGACCGAGCCCCGCAATGTGGTGTATATGGAGAGTCACGATGAGGAACGCTTGATGTTCCGCGCTTTGGAATACGGCAATGCCTCAATCAAAGGAAACCTGAACCTCTCCTTGGAACGAGCTGCGCTGACTGCTTCGTTCTTTTGGCCCATACCCGGGCCTAAAATGCTGTGGCAATTTGGGGAATTGGGGTATGATTACTCGATTGATTACGAGGGTCGCCTGTCCAACAAGCCTATTCGATGGGACTATGCCGCTGTGCCTGAGCGCGCTGCTTTGCGCCAGCACTATGCGGATTGGATCGGTTTGAGAAAGGTAGAGCCTATTTTTAATACCGATGATTTCACCATCAGCTCTGGGAGCGCTACTGGGGTGAAGGTGATCAAATTATCCCTGGCTGATGCGCCAGAGGGGCACGCCAGTGAAGTGATGATCGTCGGTAATTTTGGGGTAACTACCCAGACGGCCATACCGGTATTTGCCCAGGCTGGGGTTTGGTATGATTGGTTTGATGACAACCGCAAACAAAATATTTACGAGGCGTCTGTGCCGATGGCTTTGGCCCCAGGTGAGTGGCATGTGTATGCCAATGCGCCTACAGCTTATTTCCCCAACAACAACCCTCCTGATCAAGATAATGACGGAGTAGTTGATGGGGTAGATCAGTGCCCAGACACCCCTTTTGGGTCTATGGTTGATGTGCAGGGCTGCCCTGTATTTTCGCTGCCTAGAAATCGTTTTTCCCTGAAGTCAACCGCTGCCACCTGCCCAGGAAGCAGCAACGGAGCCTTGGAGTTAAAAGCTTTGGCCGCTCCGGAAGACTATACGTACACGGCTGTGCTCAGCAAAGAGGGCGTTGTCGTACAAACGGTGACTCTGTCGCCCACATCCCTGACCCAAACGGTCACTGATCTACCTGCGGGTACGTATCAGGTATGCTTTTCTGTGGTAGGAGTTTCAGGGTACAGTCAGTGTTATACGGCATCGGTGTCCGAGCCAACACCTTTGGCAGCGGCCACTAAAGTCGATGTGGCTGCCCGCACCATCACTTTGAATTTAGC
>JALQVG010000095.1 GCA_023260435.1 Flavobacteriaceae bacterium
TCCCGTGAAAAACCTGTACTTGCACAGGCTGTTGACGCAACAGGCACGACAGAAAATTGTATTTTAGCGTTTTGTTGCCTACATGGAAAAAAGACCTTTGATTTTAGTGACCAACGATGATGGTATCACCGCACCTGGCATCAGGTGTTTGGTGCGCACCATGACTGCGATTGGCGATGTAGTCGTAGTAGCCCCTGACAGTCCACAATCTGGAAAAGGGCATGCCATCACCATCGACAACACCTTGTATGCGCAACTATTTAAAGGAGCTCCTGAAGACGGAGCGCTTGTCGAATACAGTTGTAGCGGAACACCTGCTGACTGTGTCAAACTAGCCCTACACGAATTGATGGACCGCAAACCAGATTTGGTGGTCAGTGGGATTAACCACGGTTCCAATTCCTCCATCAATGTCATCTATTCAGGCACGATGAGCGCCGCTATAGAAGCCGGATTAGAGGGTATTCCCGCCATTGGATTTAGCTTATGCGACTTCAGCTGGGATGCAGACTTCACCTCGGCAGCGCACTATGCCGGTGTTTTGGCCCAAGAAGCGTTAAATCAAGGCATCCCAAATGGTGTAGTGCTCAACGTGAATATACCGCGCACCCATGAACTAAAAGGAGTCCGGATCTGTCGTCAGGCTAGAGCAAACTGGAAAGAAAAGTTTGACAAGCGAAAAAGCCCAATGGGTAAAGAATACTATTGGCTGACCGGAGTTTTTGACCTACAAGACTCAGGTTCGGACACTGATGAGTGGGCCCTGGCAGAAGGATATGTTTCGGTGGTTCCCGTTCATTTTGACCTCACGGCGCATCATGCCATGGCGGCACTTACCCAATGGAAACTCAACGGATGAAGTTTTTTTTAATTTGTGGCGAGGCCTCTGGTGATCTTCACGGTGCTAACCTGATAAAGGCCATCAAGCAGCTCAGGCCTGAAGCTCAATTCACCGGTATTGGCGGAGATCAAATGCGCGCAGAGGGCATGCAGCTGATCAAGCATTACAACACATTTGCCGTAATGGGGCTGGTAGATGTTCTGAAAAAACTACCCTTGATTTGGCGTACCCTCCGAGAAACTAAAAAGAACATTGAGCGGGAAAAGCCCGATGGAATTATTCTCATTGACTTTTCGGGCTTTAATCTTAAAATTGCCCAGTGGGCCCGCCAAATGGGCATTTGCGTTCACTACTACATCGCCCCACAGGTATGGGCTTCCAGATCACAACGAGTAGAAAAAATTAAGGCTTACGTGGATCACGTCTATGCCATATTGCCTTTTGAAACAGAATTCTACCGAAGATATGGCATGGAGGTTACCTATGTAGGCCATCCCCTATTGGATGCGCTTACCGCCAAAGAAATTAGCCCTAAAGAGGTGTTTTTAACCACCCATCAACTCGATCAAACTCCCATCATCGCTTTATTGCCCGGAAGTAGAAAACAGGAAATTAAAGCGATCTTACCGATAATGCTGGAAACAGCTCAGCGATTTCCCGAGTACCAATGGGTCATCGCCCAAGCGCCAGGTGTTGAGGATTCGTTTTACGACAGTTTTATCAGGCAAATACCACAGATTAAGCGCTGCAAGAACGATACCTATGCACTGCTCAATTACACCCACCTCGCTTTGGTGACCAGCGGCACGGCCACCCTAGAGACCGCGTTGATGCAAGTGCCTCAAATTGTTTGTTATAAAACCCAATGGCTGACCTACCAAATCGCTAAACGGGTGGTGCGCTTGTCTTATATTTCACTGGTCAACATCATTTCCAATCGATTGGTGGTTCCAGAGTGTATCCAAGAGGGACTTACCGTTTCGGCACTCACCCAACACGTGCAGCATTTAATCAAAGGTCCCGCGCGCACAGCACAACTTGACGCCTATGGTTCGCTGTACGCTCAACTGGGCGGACCGGGTGCTAGTCGAAAAGCGGCAGCGGCTATTTTAAAAAACAACGACCTTTAATTTCCCCTAGCCCCCATAAACAGCGCGACAAATTCAGGTCATGCGCCCTCGTTTTATTTTGCCCGAATTGGTCCTGAGCTGGCTCATGGGCAGTTTGTTGTTTTTTGTCTTAGAGCCCACAGGCTCCCGAATACCCATACTGGAAATAGGTATTGCACTCATCGCTCTATGGTGGTTAAAACCCACGGTGGGACCAGCTGGAATATGGCAAATAATCGCCCCACTCCTATTGCTAATGGCAATGGCCAGTTGGGGCGCGGTGCGTATGCACCGCGCCCTAAGCAGCGCATTATCCCCCCCTGAAACACCTCGGGTAACGCAGTCGTGGGTAGCGATAGAGCAGCTTGAAAGCCAACACGCATGGGGGAAAAATTACCGGGCCCGTGTATTAAAAAGCCCTCAATTTCCCCAGGGAGGTCAGGTGCTACTCGCTATACCGATGGATCAGCGAAAAGATATCTGGGCACCTAACACAAAACTGTATGTATCCGCCTGGGCCCAAACTAACACCCAGCGCTTTTGGCGGCTTAAAGGGTACAAATCGCGTTGGCGTGTTCATGAATTATGCTGGGATGATCAGCCGTCAGCTCAGGCGGCATTGAATTCATGGACCACCAGATGGGTTGAAAGAGTAGGTCAACAAGTAGGCCCTCACTGGCCAGAACACATAAAAGCGCTATACCGTGCATTGGTCTGGGGGAGAAAACAAGGTATTCATCCTCAGGTTCGGCAACGCTTTTCCCAGGCGGGGGTCAGCCACCTACTCGCTATGTCTGGGCTTCATATGGGGTTGGCTTATCAATGGCTTTGGTGGGTAAGTTTTGTTTTTTGGGGGGTGTCCAAAAAAACGAGGGTAGTGCTTGCGCTTGGTGGATTATGGACCTACGCATGGATCTGTGGCTTAGGACCTTCAGTGCTTCGAGCCGCAGGAATGATCAGCTTGTGGATCCTTTCCAGACACAGTCAAAGACCTGGAGCCTCTCGACAATTCTTTTGGATAGCGCTCTGGGGCAGTTTGATTTGGCAACCTTTATTTGTCTTTCAAGTGGGGTTTCAGATGAGTTACTGCGCGGTAGCTGCACTGATTTGGGTGTACCCTTATTGGAACAAGTGGTGGAACAAAAGATGGGAGAATGCCGCCAAAAAACAAACAAATCACGCGGTTTTGTATCGTGGAATAATCGGTCTGAGCAAGCCCATCATTCAGTTAATGGGAATCAGCTTGGTGGCCCAACTCGGCGTACTTCCGCTCAGCCTGTATTACTTTGACACCTTCCCACTCCACTTTTTACTGGCCAACCTTATGCTGGTTCCTTTTATGGGCCTGATTATCGGATTCGGCTTGTTCATGGGGTTATTGCCCGCTGAAACCTGGTGGGCTATTCCCTATGGGGGCCTTTTGGAAGGATTATGGGCGGTTGTTGACTACCTGGGTGCCCAAGAGCAGTGGGTACTTCACTTGGGTAGTTCCTAAATAAAGCGCCCCCCAAAACCGTGTTTTGGAGGGCGCTTTAAAGTGGTTAATTACATAGCTATTTCACCATCTTCTGCTCCGTGTGAGAGTCTCTTTAAGGGCTTTAGCATCGCGATAACCAAAAGTCCAATGGCACTCCAAACAATGGCTATACCTAAGAAAATCTCAAATTCACCCAAGCTTTGCGACAACTCTCCAATTTTACCTGCTACTTTATTGCCCAAACCGGTGGCCGCCCAATACAATCCCATGATGATCGAGGCGTATTTTAAAGGAGCTAGTTTAGTGATGTACGACAATGAAACTGGGGAGGCACATAACTCACCTACCGTGTGGAACAAGAAGGCCAAAATCACCCAATACATAGCGGAAGAGCCCTCTTGGGCATATTGTGCCGAAGCAGCGGCCATAAAGCCAAACCCTAACGCCATAATCACCAAGCCCAAAGCAATTTTAAATATGGAAGACGCCTCCTTCCCTTTCTTTTTCCAACGCACCCAAAACGCACCTACAGCGGTAGCTAAGGTGATGATAAAGAATGAGTTGACCGACTGGAACACAGAGGCGGGAATCTCAAACAGTCCAAAGAAGTTTCGGTCGGTTTTTTGTGAAGCATAAAGATTCATCAATCCACCCGCTTGTTCAAAAGCTGCCCAAAACAAAATGATCAACAAAAAGGAAATCAATAACACCTTGACGCGGTCTTTTTCAATTTTGGTCAATGGGCGCTCGAGCAAAACACGGTCTGCCTCGTTCTTAACGCTCATTTTATTACCTACGTGTACCAGGTACTTTTGTCCCCAAAAGTATACACCTTGACCCAAAAGCATACCGAGGGCGGCTAGACCAAATCCGTAATGCCAATTGTATTTTTCACCGATATACCCACAGAGGATAGGGGCCAAAAAGCCTCCGATATTGATCCCCATATAGAAAATGTAAAATCCGATATCCCGTCGTTCGTCTTTGGGTTTGTACAGCCCCCCAACCATGGAGGAAATATTGGGCTTAAGCCCACCCACACCTAGGATGATAAATAAACAGCCGATGTAGAAGGCGATTTCAGAATTAAACGCGAGGACACCGTGACCTATGCACAATAGGGCTCCACCCAACATAACGGTTTTGCGCTGACCCAACAGGCGATCAGCCACCCATCCGCCGGGAACAGAGGCCAAATAAACCAACATGGTATAAGTGCCGTACAAGGCCAATGCCTCTTCGTTGGTCCACCCAAACCCCGCATTGGATGAAGTGGTTTCGGCTACCAAAAAAAGGACAAAAAGCGCGCGCATTCCATAATAGGAAAACCGCTCCCACATCTCGGTAAAAAACAAAATGTAGAGCCCGGCTGGGTGGCCAAATAATTGACGTTCGTGAACGGGTATTGCAGTGGTTGACATGATTGGTCGGTTTAGTTTATACGTGAATATCGATCAAAAAATAGATCCTTGGATTAGAGTTTATCCAGCAAGAACTGGGTCATTTTTTCGTAGAGGTGTTCTCTGGTTTTTCCCCCGTAAATCCCGTGGTTTTTATCGGGGTATATGGCCCAATCAAACGGCTTGTTGGCCTGGACCAAGGCTTCGATTAAACGCATACTGTTTTGGACGTGGACATTGTCATCCGCAGTACCGTGAACCAACAAAAGATTACCTTTTAGCAGGTGTGCAAAATTCATCGGCGCGTTTTGGTCATAGCCCTCTGGATTCTCTTGAGGGGTGCGCATAAATCGCTCGGTATATACAGAATCGTAAAAACGCCAATTGGTTACAGGGGCTACGGAAATAGCCGTTTCAAAAACATCGGCCCCTTTTAGGATGCAGTTAACAGCCATATCGCCCCCAAAACTCCAACCCCAAATACCCGTGCGATCAGGATCGATAAAGGGCAACTCGGAAAGTTTGCGTCCGGCTTCAATTTGATCCTCCGTCTCCAAATGCACCAAGGTTAAATACGTAGACTTTTTAAAATCTCGGCCTCTAAACCCAGTACCGCGTCCATCGACACAAGCGATCACGTATCCCTTTTCTGCCAACATATGGTACCAATAGTCGTTGCCACCCATCCAGCTATCGCTGACGGATTGAGATCCTGGACCGCTGTATTGGAACATCAAAAGCGGATATTTTTTGTTGGGATCAAAGTCTTTAGGTTTAATCATCCAAAGATTGAGGTCATTGCCGTGAACAGATAGGGTGCCAAATGTTTTTTGACCTAAGGTATACCCAGAGAGCTGCTCCAAAAGTGGACTGTTATCCACTATAGTGCGCAGCTGCAAGGCACCTGAGGTACCTGACTCTTTGCTCGAGGCTGGAGTGTGGGTGCGGTGTAATGTATAGCTCGGTGGGGATTGGGCACTTGAATGATTATTGATAAAATAAGTGTAGTCGGCACTGAACACCGCATTGTTGGTACCTGATCGAGGACTCAAACGCCTCATGCCTTTTCCGTTGATCCCGATGGCATAGACATCGCGCTGAATGGAACTTTGCGTGGTAGACTGGAAAAATATTTGTTTGGTTTTGGCGTCGAACCCGTAGTAACTGGTTACTTCCCAAGGACCTTGAGTGATCTGACGCTGCATTTTTCCGTTGGCCCCATACAGGTATAAGTGGTTATAACCGCTGGCTTCGCTGCTCCAAATGTATCGGTCATCCTCCAAAAAGGTTAAGTCAAAAGTTACATCGACATAGGCGGCGTCTTTTTCGGTGTGCAAAACACTCAGGCTTCCGGTAGTGTAGTCGTAATTGTGGAGGGTCAATTCATTTTGGTGTCTGTTTAAGGTCTGCAAACTCAACCAATTAGGATTGTTGCGCCATTGTAAGCGGGGAATGTACTCCGCCGAAACGGGTACTTGTTGAACCGATTGATCCCCTAACTGATAGACGTGGACCGAAACCACCGCATTGGCCTCACCCGCTTTTGGGTACTTAAACACCTGTTGGGTTGGATAAAGGGCTGATCCATAAATATCCATGGAAAACTCTGGAACGGCTCGCTCATCAAAGCGGATCCAGGCCAAAGCAGTTCCATTGGAATTCCAATCGAAGGCGCGCACAAAACTAAATTCTTCCTCATACACCCAATCTGTAATGCCGTTGATGATCGCATTTTTCTCGCCGTCTTGGGTGATTTGGTGGTGTACCCCAGTGATTAAATCGACATAGTACAGGTTGTTTTGGTACCCATAGGCCACTTTGCTTCCATCAGGGGAAAATGTGGGCTCCTGGATTTTGTGATTCGTGAGCTGCACCAGCGATCGAGTAGTAAAATCGTAGACGTAATAAATACCCAAACGAGAACGGCGATAAATAGGCTCTATCTGTGTGTGAAGCAACACTTTAGATTCGTCAGGGCTGAATGTATAACTGCTAAACACGCCTACCTCAGGAACATCTTGGGTGCTTAATAGCGTACCTACCTTGGAAAGCGTAGCGTAGTCAAAAAGATCAATAGACTGGGTTTTTGTCGCCCGATCCATCTGAAGTACCGTATATTCGGTTCCGTTGTTGCGGGAGCGCAAAGCATCCATGCCTTGGGTTCTAAAAGTCCCGTTATAGATTTCTTCAATGGTGATGGATTTTGTCTGGGCGAGAAGTTCGGGGACGTTAGCGATAAACAAACAGGCCAATGCGCCCAATGCCCAACCCCGAAGGGTATTGATGTAATTCATCTCAATTTTTTTTAGGTTCCTAAAAATAACATAAAAATGGACATTGGCTTATCTTTGGGACAAAATAAGCACATGGCCTCATCGGTAGACGGATTTTCCAAATGGACTAAATCAGAAAAAATAAAGTGGGTGGTCGACACCTACGCGTCCGATCCCCAGGCGGTAACCTCCTTATTGGAGGCGTACTGGCACCCAGATCCCCAGACGCAACAGTTACACGATGAGTTTATTGAGAATACCCTCACCAATTTTTACCTGCCTTTTGGCGTAGCACCCAACTTTCTCATCGACGGGGTATCCTATACACTACCTATGGTGATCGAGGAGAGCTCGGTAGTGGCCGCCGCGAGTAAATCAGCCAAATACTGGGCCTCCCGAGGTGGTTTTCACACCCGGATCATGGGTACCGACAAGATCGGCCAAGTACACTTTACGCGCTCCGGGAGCCCGAAGGAAACCCAACAATTTTTTGATCGGATCAAGCCGCTTTTACTGCAAAGCGTAGCCCCTTTAGTGGCCAATATGGAGAAACGCGGAGGCGGCATTCGCTCCATAGCCTTGGTGGATAAAACACAGGATTTGCCTGATTATTACCAGCTATTTGTGCGCTTTGGCACCGCTGATGCTATGGGCGCCAACTTTATCAATTCCTGCTTGGAGCAGCTCGCTCAAACCTTAAAAGCAGAGGACCCTTCCCTCACCGTGGTGATGAGTATTCTCTCAAACTACGTACCAGATTGCACGGTGCGCTCTGAGGTATCCTGTCCCGTCGAAGATTTAGGGGGTGTTGAGGGAATGAGTGCGGAAGCATTTGCCGAAAAAATCAAACAAGCCGTCGACATAGCTCGGGTGGAACCATATCGAGCAGTGACGCACAACAAGGGCATCATGAACGGGATTGACGCTGTTGTGCTGGCTACGGGCAATGATTTTAGGGCCATAGAGGCCGGTGTACACGCCTACGCAGCCAAAGATGGTCGATACACCTCACTGACACACTGCAGTATTGAAGACGGAGTTTTTAAATTCTGGATCGAGGTGCCCCTGTCGTTAGGTACCGTGGGCGGATTGACGCAGTTGCACCCTCTGGTCAAATGGTCCTTAGAAATGCTGGGCACACCCTCAGCGCAACAACTGATGGGTATTGTCGCTGCGGCTGGATTGGCCCAAAACTGGGCGGCCGTACAATCCTTAGTTACTACAGGGATTCAAAAAGGGCACATGAAAATGCACCTGTTGAACATCCTAAACCAACTGGGCGCTGACCAACAGGAAAAAGCAGCTATGGTCGAGTATTTTAAAACCCATACCGTTCAGTACCAAGGCGTCGTTCAGGCGCTTGAAGATTATCGCAAAAAACAATAACATGAATCCAGGTACCCCCCTTGAATTTCACGCCCAGGGCAAGCTCTTGATCTCGGGGGAATACGCGGTTTTGGATGGCGCTTTAGCCTTAGCGATCCCGACCAAAAAGGGACAATCCATGCGGATTCAGCCCCAAAAAGAGGCACACCCTTCCATCACATGGCGAGCATTTGATGTAAACCACCAGGAATGGCTGCGGTGCTCTTGGGCCTACCCCCTTTTTGAGCTGACCCAGCCAACACCAAAGACCCCTGAAGAAAAACACCTTTTTGAGCTGTTGCAACGCTGTCAATCGCTCAATCCGCTATTTAACCTGGCTGAACAATACCCACAAGGTGTTCTGGTGGAAACCTATCTCGATTTTCATCGGGCCTGGGGATGGGGTACATCTTCCACCCTACTTCATCTGTTGGGGCAGTGGGCACAGGTGTCGGCTTGGGATCTAGCCCAAGGCAGATTTTCTGGGAGCGGTTATGACCTCGCATGTGCCGCAGCCCAGGGCCCCATTCACTATCAAATAACTCAGCAAGGACCAAAATCCACCTCGGTGGATTGGGAGCCGCCGTTTGTGGACCAACTTCACTTGGTCTACCTAGAACAAAAGCAGCAGAGCCAGAGTGCCATTGCGCACTACAGAGCCGCAACAGGCCCTAAACAACCCCTAGTGGATCAAATCTCGAGGCTCACGACACAGATGACCAGTTGTCAGACAACTGATCACTGGAATGAGCTGGTGGGCCGCCACGAGCAACTCTTGGGCAGTCTGTTGCAGCTGCCCACGGCTTTAGAGAGATGGTTTGACGATTATCCCGGTTCCATCAAAAGCCTGGGGGCTTGGGGGGGAGACTTTGTGCTGGCCTGTGGTCCGAGCGACTATTTTACAACAAAAGGCTACACAACTTGTCTGCCATTTAAGGAAGTCGTGCGTTTCCACTAAGTCCGGTTTAATTCGGAATTTTAGAATCAATACCAAAAAAAGAGGGATCCCTGCCTGCGGCAGGGATCCCTCTTTTGATAACGCGCGTTATCTACTAGTAGAACAAATAGCGATTGTCTTCAATTTTAGCCGCTTTTACACGCGCTGAATAAGCGCGGTAAGGAGCTAAATTGATCTGACCCGCATTTTGAGAACGCGCCAAAACTTTGTAGTCCGCTAAATCCTCCGCGGAACGTTTTTGGTTGACTTGTACCAAGAACACACCGCTGTTTCCTTTCAATGGTCCTGAAGATGCACCAGCCTCTAAGGAGAAAGCATATCCAACAACGAATGGCTCTCTTCCAGCACCAGGCAATACAGGGCTTTGCGCAGTCATCGCAGTAGCTTGTTGCACAGCAACACCCGCTTTAGCAGCAGCAGCCTCCAAGGTCAACCCTTGGTATTCAGCCTTGAGCGCAGCCGCTTTTTTCTCGTTGCGCAATATGGGAGTAACCGTAAGTGCCGCATCAGCTGGATCCATCAACCCTTTACGCAGTTTGGTCACGAGCTGTACGATTACGTAGCCATTGGCCACATTGAATTTCTTGATGTCACCTACTTCGGTTTCAGGTAAGAACGACCACTGAACAATACCTCTTTGCAATCCGATCCCCGGAAGGTTCTCTTCCATCGCCCCTACTTTGTTGATCGGGAATACCGAAAGGTTTTGCGCTTTAGCAACCTCCTCAAATTTAAGGGGGTCTTTAGTGGCTTCCATCTCAAAAGCAGCTGCTTTGGTGAACAATTCATTGATGGTCTGCTCAGAAGGAGCAATATCCTTCGTTAGGTGAGCTACTTGATAAGAAGATTGTTTCTCCTCTACTTTGACCACGTGGTAGCCAAATTCTGTTTCGATCATTTCGATAGCGCCAACAGGCTTACCAAAGACGAAGTCATTGAATTTTGGGGTCATTTCCCCAGGACCAAAAAATCCTAAATCTCCCCCATTTTGGGCGGTAGGTCCGTCAGAAAACTCACGTGCTAGTGCAGCAAAATCAGCTCCTGGAGCTTTGGCTTTGGCCAATACCTCCAAGGCGCGTACTCGTGCTTCCTCTTGGTTTCTGGTTACATCAGGACGAACGCGTTCTGCTCCAGACCAACCTATTAAAACGTGGCTAGCTCGTGCCCAACCATTGGGTTTTACCCCGAGTAACTTACTGTATTTCAACTGTCCATTTTCGCGGTATGGTCCATAAGTCTGGCCAACCCCACTGGCAATGATTTGCTTAGAAAATGAAGTATTCAGGTTTTGCTCACTGAAGTAAGCCGTATCCAATGACTGTACCGAGTTAGCTTGCAAGAAAGCGGCCAAGTCTTGGGTGGTATTAAATTCGTCCACCAAGGCAGCCATCTCTTGCTCCACTACTGCTTCATCATCTGCAGAAGGCAATTCTTGGATGTATACTGCGCGCAAGGTACGGGCTTCCTCCTGCTCAAAACGAGTAGGGTATTTATTCATGTAGGCTTTGATCTCATCCACGCTCACTTCCGAATCAGCATCAGCGATCAAGGTGTACGGCAACTGAACAAATGACAGATCCACCTGTGCATTGGCTTTTTTGTGCGCTGCTTTGGCATCAGATACGGTGGTGTAAATAGAACCCGCCAAAAGGCTGTTGTACGATTGTTCTTTAGCGCTCAAGGAAATGGCCAGTTCATCTTGCAACCACATTTGGTAGCGCGCAGGGTCATTGGCCTTCCACTGGGCAACAGCGGCCACAAACACAGAAGGATCAAACACCCCATCCGCTTGGAATTCAGGTGCTTCAGCATAACCGGGAACGGTAGCCAAAAAATCGATGATTTGGTCTCCTTCAATGTCGATACCTAAATCCTCAAAGGCTTCTTCCATCAACACTTTTCTGAGTTCTGCATTCCAAACCTGTTCGGCGATTTGCGCAGAAGAGGCTTGACCACCAGCACGTTGTGCAGCAGCTTCCATTTTTTGTCGGAACTGTTCCAAAGAGATTTCAGTGCCATTTACCTCGGCAACTGAACCTGGACCATTGGCCCCACTTTGGGTGAAAATTCCAGAGATTACAAAGGAAAATAAGGCAAGACCGATGATAACGATCAATACAGTGGTTCTTTTTCTAATTTTATCTAATACTGCCATGCGTGCAAAAAATTAAAGTGGTGGCGAAAATACCATTTTCTTTTGAGATAATAAAACGCTTAGGGCTAGGATTCCCTTTCTAAATACCTGAGTTGTACGGCGTCTATCTTGTTGCCGGAAACTTCTAATACATCAAAACGATACCCCCCCAATTCGATCTGTTCTGCAGCCTGAGGAATTTCCCCAAGCGCATTGACGATGTAACCGCCAAGTGTCGTGTATTCCTCGCTTTCAGGCAAGGCAAATCCATACGTTTCATTCAAGTAATCAATTTCCAACCGAGCGGAAAAAATATACCCTTCAGCACCTAAAACTTCTTCTCTGAGGTCATCGGAATCGTGCTCGTCTTCAATATCGCCAAACAACACCTCTATAATGTCTTCTACGGTCAACATACCAGAAGTACCCCCGTACTCGTCGAGAACTACCGCAATGCTCTTGCGTTTTTTGGTCAGCACATTGAGGATATCACTGATCAGCATAGTTTCAGGCACAAACTCAATCGGCATCAAAATTCCTTTGATGGTTCTGGGTTTTTGAAACAACGCATAGCTGTGTACATAACCGATTATGTTGTCGATAGTCCCTTGATAGACCAATAATTTCGAATAACCCGTTTCTGAAAAAATCTTGACCAGCTCTTTGGGGGGGTCACTTAACGCTACCGCCATCAATTCGGTGCGGGGGATCATAATCTCCCGAGCTTTTACATTGCTAAACTCCAACGCGTTCTGAAAAATCTGAATTTCGGTATCCACATCATCTTGGTCCTCTACCTGATCCATGTGCTCTTGGATGTAGTCCTCGAGCTCTACCTTGGAAAAGGCAATCTGAACTTCATCGCCTTTAGTGTTAAAAAACAAACGCAAAATGCCGTCTGAGATTTTAATCACGAACGTGGAAAACAGTGAGAACAACTGATAAAACACAAAGGCAGGTATCGCTAAAGTCTTTATCAAGGTATTGGCGTAAATCTGAAAAAGCACCTTGGGTAAAAACTCGGCGGTCACCAAAATAACCAGTGTGGAAATAATGGTTTGGGTCACCAAAGCGCCCTCTTCCACCATCCAGCGCAACAGGGGCCACTGAGTCGGCCACTGGGCAAACCACTCCACCAGGAGATCTCCCATATAAAACCCATACACCACCAAAGCGATGTTGTTGCCGATCAACATGGCGGCAATAAATTTGGAGGGGCGTTCAGTTAAGCGTTTTAACGTATCGGCAAGTACTCCTTTCTGCTTTTTTTCGATCTCAATATGGATCTTGTTGGAGGAGATATAAGCGATCTCCATTCCGGAAAAAAAGGCGGAAAAAATCAGCGAAACAATAATGACAAGTACGGCGTAGTCCAATTAGGAAGGATTGTTGTCGCGCTGACGTTGTTCGAATTTTTTGCGGTAATTTCTTCGAAAAAAGAACATCCCCACAGACACCAACAAAAACACCCCCATCAGGGCCAGTGGTTGGTCGGGCTGTCCCCAAGTAGTTATGATTTTATAGGCAGCCATGATAGCCACTAGGAGGTATAGGTATTCAGTAAAGCGCAATATCTTGATCATCAGTCTTGTTTTATGGATAAAAATCCAGAGGTTTTCTGGGCGTTAAAGTACGTAAAATCCCGTTTTAAATCCAGACCCGTACCGTACATCACCGTCTGGTCCTCAGGGTTGGTGAAGACAAACGAACCGTCGGTAAAAATCCAATTTTCTTTGCGGTCCCAGTAGAGCTGATCGGTTTCCAGTCGTTTTCCATCGGGCATGTCTATGCGCACAGAGCCCTTTAGGTTGACCAAACTTGTTCGGGAAAACACCTCTGCCTGATCGGCTGTAATGCGGGTAGACTGACCTTGAGCATCAAAGACGGTGAGCACTACACCAGAAGGAAATTTTTTAAAGGGAAACGCCAAATGATCGTAGTCCAAAGACCGTGGACTTTCCAAGGTAGCTAAATGTTGCGCATTTTTGGTGTACGAAGGCGCTTCGAGGCTATCGACCGGCAATTCATAGTAGTTTAGGGAAAATGAATCGGCAATACCTTGGGGCAACAGCGCAGGCAAATCCCCTGACGTCTCCATCACCTCAGGCTCATGCCCGCCACAAGCCACAAAAAAGAATGCCACAACTACAGTTGTGGCAAAGCTTTGTACCTTATGTGGTCGACCCCTCATTAGATGGAAGGGACGCGAACACTACCGCCCACCCAACAGTCGAAGCTGATGGTTTGACCAGCAAGTCCAGATTCAAATATATCGGTCTTTGATGGCGCTTTAGCATTGTAGCTTTCCAGAGTGCGGTTGGCGATGTTTTTAATCGACAAGTCCACTTTTCCGGCTTTGGCGGCCATCTCAGCTGCTTTCCAATAAATGGCGCGCTTTTCAAAAGTGGTTTTTCCACAATCATCCGCTGAATTGGCATACAAACGAGCGATCAACAAATAGGCGCGTCCATTCGATGGATCTTCAGCAATCGCTTTTTGGGCATAATTGCGTGCGTTGATCTTAGAAGACTTTTCGTAGGTAGTAGCTACTTTGTAGAAAATAGCGCTGCGTTTTTTCGCATCGCCTTCCATCTCAACAGCCTTGTTAAAGTCAGCAACGGCTCCATTGTTGTTTCCTTGCTTTTGCTTCAACATACCTAAGTAGAAATAGGCATCCGCTGAAGGATCCAAGGCGTTTTGCGCCTCCACCAATTTCACAAAAAGCGGATCATCCGTACATTCTTTAGCAAACATGCGGCTTACGGCACCTTTAACCCAACGGATATCGCCTTTTTTAGCAGCGAAATTTCTTTGGTATAAAGGGATCAAGTTATCGCAGTTAGCTAAGTTACCCAGCTTCACATCGATGCTCTCAGAGATTTGGTTAAATACTTTAGAGTTGTTTTCAGCCACTTGCAACATACGCTCTTCTCTGGAGGTAAGCGCTGTGCCCGCATCCTGTTTGTCTGACAAAGACGCAGCTGTTTTGTTCAATGAAGCAAACTCCTCATCGATTTTCTCTTTAACCACATCATAGGCGGCAAATACTTCGTCCAAATCTTTTTGACCTGCAGCGTTCAAATCAACCAAAACAGAGAAGTATAAGTAGATCGCTTTAGGGTTCTTAAAATTGGCACCATCTTCATTCACAGCACGGTCCAATAATTGAAACACCTCTAGGTCTGACCCCATTTTGTTATCTGATTTGATAATCGCCTCATCAATCAAAACACTAGCTAGTGTAGCGCGATCTGGAAAATAAGTGCGGGTTTTAGCCACTAGATCTAACAAATCTTTTACCTCAGCTTCTTTAGCTGCACCAGTTGCCTTATCAATTCGGTAGTTTAGAATGCGTTCTCCATAGGAAAAAGTAGCGTAGTTAAGCTCTGGGCAATTTTCATACACCTGCTTCCATGGCTCATAGGCAGCATCAAAATTCTTCACTTTCACGTACTCTGAAAAGATAGACAAGTTGGTCATACACTCCTCTTGAGAGGCCTGAGCCATCACTGAAGTGCTCATCAGACCTACTGCGGCCAACATCGCGAATAACTGCTTCATAATTCCTTAGTTTAATCGTTAGAAAGGTGCAAAAATAATTAATTTATTTTTCTCTTGACAAACCAACGGTCATTTAGGGAGAGCCCTAGTGAAAATTTCACGAATTGCTCCTCGATCAGACCTCCTTGGGTGGTACCTCTTTTCCCTGCGCCTACATTTAGATTCAGGTTAGAAAAAGTGCCGCTCAATGGTAAACCTACACCAAAAGTAATGCCAGACTCTTCGATGGGTTGATTTTGAACAATCATCCCCGTTTCGGTTAAGTACCCACCAAAGCGGTAGGTAATCCGCTGTCGATATTTGGCAAATGTATCAAACGAAGGTACCCAGTACCCGCCGATTCTCCAGGTAGATGCTTGGGTATACTGAACTTGGCTTTGAGTTAAAAACTCGCTTTGCAAGGCACCCATGTCCTGCATTTCATATTCAGCGGACAACAACCAACTCATGTCTTTACCTAAGCCTATCCCCAAACGAGTCACCGTAGGCAACACAAGATCCGTTTCAACCATACCAGACCCACTCAAATCAACCTCCTCAACCTCTACTTTCTGGTTGGAAGACATGACGATAGATCCTAGTTCTAGGGTATTCTCTGAAGTCAATGACGCCTCGGTTTGTAATTGAGCCGTTCCGAACAAAGTGAGCGAAGAACTCAAAGGAAGCTCCGCATTGGCGGCCAAAGTCCATCCTATTCCGCGTATTCTGGAAAATTTGCGTTCAAAGGTTCCCAATATAAGCGCGTCAAGCGATTGAATGCGCTGCTTTTCCACATATCCGAAATGAGCGTTCATCGAAGCACCTACAGAAAGGTATTTATTTAGATTCCATCCGCCAGAAAAATACATACGGCTCCAATCCCCGGTTCCTTGAAATAAATTTTTGCTGGTCACCCCCTCGCTATCTTCAGACTCAGAGAAAAGGTTGTAATCCATAGCTGCGTAAGGAACTACCCCAAAACCAAAAGAAGCTTTTGGAGTGATGGGAAATGCAATGCCCAAATAGGACAAACGCGTAGAGGACCCAGATTGACTACCTAGATCGGAATTAAGATTAGATTGGGTACGGGATAGACCTAAACTGTACACGGTCAATTTGAGTTTCCCCAGTGAAGCGGGGTTATTCAATGCCCCGTGTATTGAATCTCCATAGAGCGTAATTCCCCCCATCGCTTCATTTTCCGCAGTACTGACGCGTTGTTGTTGACCAAAGCCAAAAAAAGAGTAAGGTGATACTGTGGACTGCTGAGACCAAGAAATTCCTGCCCAGGCCAATGCACAAAACAACAATAAGTATTTATTCATAGTGACTTTTGGTATTCCAGCAAAGCATTGAGGCCCTGCAACAAAAAATAAGGTTCGGCAAAGATGGCTTTTTTTACACGCACAGACAAAAATTCAGCATCTCCCCCTGTTAAAATAAGTGTTAAATCACCGTATTGCGCGCTCAAGGCTTCATACCAACCTTCAATTTCAAAAACCAGCCCCGAAGCAGCCCCTGTGTTCATGCAGCTCTGAGTATCTAATCCCAGTAAAGAATCAGACGCCTCAAAAGTCAATTTAGGCAGACGAGCCGTACCCCGGTGCATCGCATCCAAGCGCATCTGCAGCCCTGGAGCAATTCCTCCGCCCAGATGCGTTCCCTGTGCAGACAACAAATCATAGGTCACGCAGCTTCCCGCATCCACCACCAAACAATGCTGCTGAGGATACAGTGACCATGCTGCGGCCAATACCGCCCGACGGTCAGCCCCTAAACCAGGACCATACGCCGAGTCAAAAGGCATCACCAGGTCCTCCATAAACCAAAGACCTGCCTGAGGAAATACCTGCCCCCAATACCAAGCATCAATGACACCAGCTACCGAAGACACCACTACCTCACGCACATCACCATAATCACCCGCCCACAAGGCAAATTCCGATGTAAACCCCTCAGCCCCAAAAGTCGCAAACTCAACTCCCTGACCCTGAGCGTCAAACAAACCCACCTTAATCCGGGTATTCCCTATATCTACGGTACAATGCACACGCAAATATGGCAAATCTCCCCCACTCTCCTTTTCTTTTTACACAAATTGTTTGCTAATCCTAAATTTCCTTTATATTTGCATCCGCTTCGGCGCTCGGTACCTTAGCTCAGTTGGTAGAGCAATGGACTGAAAATCCATGTGTCCCTGGTTCGATTCCTGGAGGTACCACCACCCAAAACCCGTAAACCCTTATACAACAAGGACTTACGGGTTTTTTCATTTCCCAAGGGTGCTCCTGGGGGTACTCGGCAGGGTTATAAAGTCATATTTTTTGCCTATCTCACATCTGTATTGAGGGAAAACAAGATGGCTCACTGCAATACCTTAAACCTCATCAAAACATCCAAGGGAAAATAATCTAACGTTTTTAAGTGGGTGGCCTCAAGAATGATGGGAGGTGCCACGCCTGCTTGATAGGCCTCTATCCACCTGGACACACAAAGACACCACTTGTCCCCAGCTATTAGGCCTTTGAAGTTTGAGGGTGGGTAATCTTGGGTTAAGTCGTTCCCCTTGCTTTTGGAGAATTGCAAAAATTCATCGGTGACTACTGCACAAATAGTATGCGTACCTCTGTCGTTCAGGCCTGTATTACAGCAACCATCCCTGTATGCTCCGGTCATGGGGTCAGTACCGCAAACTGTTAATCGTTCGCCAAAAACATTGATAGAATCATAAATAACGGACATAAAATAGATTTAAATTAGGTTGAGTGCCGATGCGTATCGGCGCTGCATTGGTCTAAAAAAGATGGGCTGCGACCCGAAATGTATTGCAGTGTGCCTGCAAAATATCATTGATGTCTGGCGAATACCCACCCCCCATCGACACCGCGATCGGGATGTTGTTGTCGTAGGCTGCTTTGAAAACCAGTTCATCGCGTTTCTTGCATTCCTCGATACTCACTTTAAACTTCCCAAACTTGTCGGTGGACAATATATCGACCCCTGATAGGTAAAATATAAAGTCAGGTTGCACCGTATCCAATAAAGGCCCTAATGTTTGATCGAGTATGTGCAGATATTCCTGTCCCGAGATTCCATCGGGAAGCGGAATATCTAAGTCTGATGTTTCCTTGTGAAACGGGTAATTATTCTTTCCGTGCATGCTAAAAGTAAACACGCGGTTTTCCTGCTCCATCAATTTTGCGGTGCCATTTCCTTGATGAACATCTAAGTCAACCACCAGTATTTTATGGGCCTTTTTTTGGTGTAGTAAATAATCAGAAGCAACTGCTATGTCGTTTAACAGACAAAAGCCTTCGCCTCGCTCGGCAAATGCATGGTGTGTTCCTCCAGCAATATTGAGCGCACAGCCATTGTCCAAGGCCCATAACGCACAATCAATGGTTCCCTGCGTAATGACTAATTCGCGTTCAATCAATTCCGGAGATTGTGGAAATCCAATTTTTCTTTGCTCCGAGGGACTTAGTTGTTGATGGATCAACTTATCGAAATACTCCTTTTGATGCGTGCGCAAAATATCTACCTCCGCACACTTTTGGGGGACAAACAAGTTGTCCTGACCTATGGTCCCTTCGTAGCGTAGTTGTTCAGGAATCAACTCGTACTTTAACATGGGAAAACGATGTCCCGGAGGAAGATGGTGACAATAAATGGGACTGTAGGCAATTTTTAACATGAGTGATCAGGGACCTATTTGCAAGAATCAGTGCGCCCATAAAATTAGTTTTTATTTAGGTGCTGGCCGATGAATTTCCGGTGCTTGTGAAAAAAGAGTCCGAGTATTCAATGAACTGATCATTCGAATTTAGGAGTTACCTTTAGGGTATGAAACTATTCACCACCATCGCTATGGCACTACTAGTTCAATCACAAATGATTTATGATTTTACACACACTTCCCCACCGAATGATTGGAACGTCATTGATGATGTGGTCATGGGAGGTAGATCCTATGGCAGATTCAGGATAGATAGCGAGGGTCATGGGGTGTTTTCTGGAAATGTTTCCTTAGAAAACAACGGAGGTTTTTCCTCCCTGCGCTACCAATTTGAGAAAATAAACACTCATGAAAACAGCCAAATTGTGATTCGCCTCAAGGGCGATGGCAAACAATATCAATTTAGAGTCAAAAACAACCGCAACACTTATTATTCCTATACAACCACGTTTAAGACAACCGGTGACTGGGAAAACGTCACCATTAACTTAAAAGACATGTATCCCTCATTTAGAGGAAGGACCTTGAACATGCCCCACTTTAATGAAAACTCGATAGAGGAGGTGGTGTTTTTAATCGGAAATAAGAAAAATGAGTCATTTGAATTGGTTCTAGACAGGATCGATATCACTCATTCAATGACGCCATAAATCAGTCATTAACTATTTAGATAGGCCTCCAATGCCTCAGCATACTTAAAATCCCGAAGGGTGATCCCTGCAGCATCGTAGGTGGTCAGCGAGATGGTTACTTCCAATCCTTTAACCGTAACATCGGGATGGTGTCTTTGAAGTTCGGCGAGCTGGTCCATTTTGTCCAGCAGACTTTTCACCGCTTTCTCCGAGGTGAGCACTCGATGAATCGTTAGTTGATCGTCAGCTACCACCCAATCTAATCCTAGGTTATTCTTGTTCAGTCGAGCAATTTCTTCCTGGGAGAGTTTTTCCATTTGAGGTTGGCTGATGTTCGTGTTCTAGCTTAGTTGCTGAAGAAAAAGCAGGGTGTTTTGGTTAAATGTTTGTGGATTTTCCACATTGACTACGTGTCCACAGTCAGGAACTACCTGTAAGATGGCGTTGGTGTGGTCTTTAACCAATTCGCGGATGGGGGGCAGAAATAAGTAGTCTTGTTCCCCCATCAAATAAAGCGTAGGAATACTGGTTTTGGCCATTTGGTAGAACCTCAACAGTGGATTGAGGTCAGCAGTCAACTTAAACCAGCGCATGAATTCTTTTTGATAGAGCTTTTTGGCTTCTCGTATGAACAGCAGTCGGGACTCTTTATGGTTTTTATTGGGCATGATGATAAAAGCAAAGAACCGGTAGAGCCAGATATAGGGCACCACAGATTTAAAGGCATTTCCCAAGTGGATGAGCAATCTGGAACGCACATCCAACTTGACAATGGCCCCACCGAGCACCATAGAGGAGACGCGATTAGGATATCTATCGGCCAGATTACGGATCAAAATGGTACCCAGGGAAATACCCACAAAATGGGAGGAGGAAATTTTGAGGTGATCCAACACTTCTTTGATATCGTCCGCTATGGCGTTAAAGGTATAACGAGTTTTAAAGGAGTCCGTCAGGGAAATTTTTGAATTGCCATGGCCGCGGAGGTCAAGAAGCAAGACATTAAACTGTTTTTTAAAATCCCGGATTTGCTTAAACCAGATGGTGGAACTACCACCCGCACCATGAACAAAAGTAACCCACTGCTGGGTGTTGGCCTCTTGATAGGTAGTATAGTGGAGCATATGCACTGGTCTAGATGGCTAATATAATACACTTAACGGTAGGGAAAAATTATTTGTACCTTCGACAAGCATGGAAAAAGGCGAAAAAATAATGGTCATCGTTTTAGCGGTTTGGGGCGTTATCGCCCTGATCCATGGGTTAACCATGAGGTTTGCGCGTCTATCCCCAGAGCGAAAACTTAGGGCGCGTAAATCATTTTTCATGATATACGCATTGTACTTTATCGCCTACGGAATTTACCTGATTGCCGATCGACAACAAATTGTCCTGGGCGTCTCGTTTGTTGCTATAGGAGCTAGTCAAGGGGTGCTGCGCTACTACCGACCTGAACTTTAAAACTTTAGGGCCGCGTAACCTTTCAACTGGTAGGTGGTCATGGTGGTCAGCATAGAGGTTGCAACTTCTACCTCGGGGGTGACGAGTTGATAGGGCACTTCGCGTTTGAACAAAGATTGGGAACAGACAAATAGCTTAACTCCATGTCTTTTTAACTCTTGAAAAAGAGGGATGTGCGGATTATCTACCCCAAATTTTTCCCGGTAGGCCTCATGGTTGAGCACTGCCCAAAGGGCATCCTTGTGTAAAACTGCGACAACCTTCATATTTTGCTCAGAAACACCTCCCATAGCATGTAGATTCATCAGGCGTGCGATATTGATCAACGACATAAATGGTTCTGATTTGTTTTCATCGCCAGTCGCCACATCGATGACTACCTTATACTCCAGGGTAGGGTCTGGCTTTTCTGTAGCGTGGGGCGCGTCAAAAATGCCGCCAAATCCCTGAACTATAGGGAAAATCGGTTCGGGGTTGATGTTTTGTGCCCATAGGCACGTAGTTGCCAATAGGGTAAGGGTCCAGGCCAATGCTTTTTTCATCGAACAGTCGTTTTAGGGGTGAATGAGGAATAAGTGCTGTAAAACAGGGCAGAGCCCACCAAAACCAAACAGGCTTGTGTGGTTTTTATGACGAGAGGGAATTGAAAATTCCACTGCTCAGGATCCGTGTGTTTACTCCAAATACCGATCAAGGCCCAGATGACCGCGATACCGTACATGGGGTTCTTGAACTTGATCAGGGTGGCAGAGGCAATCACAGCTCCTACCAACAATATCGCAGAAGTCCATTGAGGCTCAGAAATTCCCCACCCAGAGAATTGTAGGGAAACCAAGAGCGCCGTGGCATTGGCGATGGTAGCCACAGTAATCCAACCGAAATAAAGACCCGTGGCGCTTTGGCGCAACAGGTGTTGGGTGCGGGGGCCTTGAGGCCCCCGCATCCCCGTTTGAGCCATGCGGATCAACGAATATAAAATCAGGAGCATGATCCCCATGGAGAGGCCGATAAACAAGTGGTGCCAAGCGAGGATCCAACCTATATTGGCGACAAAATTGATGATCAACCAGCGGCTGTGTGCTTGGGTGACTGCGCCTACTTCACCTGCTATTTGATCTGGACGTTGGATCCAAAAAGCGACGATATAGGCCAAAAGCAAGGTGTAAATCAAACCCCAAATCGAAAAAGTAGCCCCGGTAGGCGTAAATAAATTTGGGAGTCTATCCGAGGCTTCTCCGGTGGTGATACCGCCTAAAGGCAGGGCATTGGCCAGGTAATTCATCCACAAAACCAAGATCAATGATGCGGAAATCAGCAGGGGTAAACGGAAATTTTTCATGGTTTTTGGACCCTCGATGATGCTCAGGTAGGTTAAATATATTTACTTTTAGAG
This sequence comes from Flavobacteriaceae bacterium, assembly GCA_023260435.1. Taxonomy (GTDB): domain Bacteria; phylum Bacteroidota; class Bacteroidia; order Flavobacteriales; family Flavobacteriaceae; genus MAG-120531. Next base: position 22,320 of record JALQVG010000095.1, read on the forward strand.
ATACAATGTACCCCTATTATATGAAAACTCACTTTTTCTTTTGGGTCAGTTTATGGGTGATCTTCGGCGGATGTGCCCAGGAGACCTCTTCTAAGGAGTACCTCGTTGACTGCGGTGATCAGCCACTCGTGGGCCGACTCGCCATCAAAGGGATCTGTATGAATTACGTCATCGAAGTAGTATCTGGAGATTTTAATCCTACCCAGGTAGTCGCGCAGTGGCGGGATCCAGGGACTGACCAGGTGTACACCAACGCATTTGCCTTGGGGAGTGTCTGTGATTTTCCTGAAAATCTTCAAGAAGGAGATACCTTTTCCTTTGTTTTTACAAACCGAGATATCGGTAACTGTGCGGTCTGTTTAGCGTACAGACCGGTACCTGAAGTGAGTCAAACCATCGCGGTATGTCCAAATCCAACATTTTAACCCAGTAATTTAGTCCTATGTCACGCAGAACCTTCCTCAAACAAGCTGTTGCTGGCAGCACAGGCATCGCCCTATTGGGCTGTAAATCAGACGGAATCTCCCCCACACCGGCTTCAGGTGGTGCTTTTCCCAGAATTATATCTACCTGGCAGCACGGGTTAGCGGCCAATGACGCCGCTTGGAAAACCCTGCAATCCGGAGGGTCCGGCTTGGATGCTGTGGAAGCAGGCGTGCGTGTGCCTGAAGCAGATCCAGAGGTGCGCTCTGTAGGCTACGGCGGTTACCCCGATCGCGAGGGCATAGTGACTTTAGACGCCTGCATTATGGATGCACAAAGCCGATGTGGCTCTGTAGCCTTTCTCAGGGACATTAAACACCCCATCTCGGTGGCCCGACTGGTGATGGAAAAAACCCCACACATCATGCTCTGTGGTGATGGGGCGTTGGAATTTGCTTTGGAGCAAGGATTTGAGCGGGAAAATCTGTTGACAGAAGCATCTCGACTGGACTGGGAAAAATGGAAAGAGACTTCAGAATATCGCCCAGTGATCAACATAGAAAATCACGACACCATCAGTATGTTGCTGATCGATGGGCAACAAAATCTATACGCGGCCTGTACCACCAGCGGTGCGGCATGGAAAATGCACGGTCGCATTGGGGACTCCCCCATCATCGGAGCAGGTTTATTTTTGGACAACGAAGTGGGCGCAGCAGCAGCCACTGGCCTGGGCGAAGCGGTGATACGCACCGCGGGAAGCGCGATGATTGTCGAGGCTATGCGCCACGGAATGTCCCCTGATGAAGCTTGCCGAATGGTGGTGGAACGAATTTCAAACCTGCATAAAAACGATCCGGATTGGGAAAATCTTCAGGTCGGATTTATCGCCCTCAACAAGCGTGGAGTATATGGCAGTTATAGCCTCAGACCCGGGTTTGACTTTGCGGTCACGGACAAGACCACACCCAGCAAAATGGTCAAAGCCCCCTATGCCCTAGGGTAAAAATGGGGACCACTGCGCCCGGGTCAATCCGAAAATTACTCGATCTCCCCGAACTCCTATAGGTTGTGCTCCGAGCTTGGCCACCGCTTTTTGGGAGCGAAAATTTTGATCGTACACATAAAAGAGGACCTGTTCCACCTGCTGAAAAGCATGGTCCAACTGGGCTTTTTTCACGGCTGAATTAATCCCACTCCCCCACAAAGAAGGATCAAAAAAAGTATATCCAATGGCTATTGAGCGGTTTTGAGGGTTAAATTCATAAAAACGTGTGCTGCCTAAAATCTCCTGAGTTTTTTGGGAAACCACCACATAAAACCCCCATCCTTGCTCCATTCCTTGATCGAAAAATCGCTGAAACTCGGCGAGATCTCCCCTATTTTTCTCGCTGTGCTGCGCCCAGATTACCGGATTTTTACCCACAGCGTATAACGACGCAAAATCTGAGGATAACGCTGGCCTAATCTGCCAATGTTCGGTTTCTAAGAACTGAGAGAAATATGCCTTATCCATTTTTTTGAGCCAGAAAATGAGCCAGCACCCCATTGGTCCAACCAAAACCATCTTGAACGGGATATTCTCCTCCGCCAGAAGGCAGGTCAATAGCTACCACATTGTACTTTTCCATCATTTTACCTGTTTGCTCAAATACACGCTCATTCAAAGCTACCCAGCGATCCCTGATCAAATCAGCCAATTTTTGGTGTCCGTACTTGTGGAGGCCCAAAACGGTCATGTACTGTAAAGGCGCCCAACCATTTGGGGCGTCCCATTGCTGCCCTGTGGTCAGGCTGGTAGAAACCACACCCCCAGGCTGCAGAAAGTTGGCCTCAATAAAGGCAGCTGCTCGATCCGCTTGCTCTTGACTAGCGACACCCAAAGCCAAAGGAAAAACTCCCGCTAAAGAAGGTACCAAGGTATGTTGCCCACTAGGCAGGAAAATATCTGAAAAATATCCAATCTCCGGATTCCAAAACAATTGTTGAATCGACTCTTTTCGCTGATGAGCTCGTGTCTGCCAATGTTCGAATTGAGCACTCCCGGTTCTGCTGTGCATAGCGGCTATGCTTTGTTCTAGATGAAACAGCAAACACTGTAAGTCCACAGGCGCGATGTCTGCAGCCCGAATAGTCACTAATCGATCAGGGTCTTCAAACCATCGAGCGGAAAAATCCCATCCTGAGGCACATGCCGCCCGAACGTGGCGATAGAATTCTTGTGGGTTTGGAGCGGACTGTGCGTCGTGCAGATCCGTGGCATACATTTCCGGACGTGGTCCACTCAAACGATCAAAATACCTGTTCAGCCTGAAACCTGAGAACTCATCCACCTCAGTCATCCAAAAAGAATACTCTTTTTCCAGTTGCGGGAGATAGGAATCTCCGACTTCATCCCCGTAGACGGAAGCGAGTAATTCCACCATCATGGAAAAAAAGGGAGGTTGTGATCGACCTAAAAAATAGGTGCGGTTTCCGTTGGGGATAAACCCAAAACGATCGATCATCCAAGCAAAATTATCGACCATTGATCGAATCACCTCGTGGAGTCCATGAGCCTTGAGTCCGAGCTGGGTAAAATAACTGTCCCAGTAGTAGATCTCGTTAAATCGACCACCAGGCACAATATAACTATAGGGCAAAGGCACCAGAGAACTGCCTTCGACCCCTTGATCTGAATCGCGAAGCAACAGCGGCCACAATCGCTTTAAATGAGCCGTGACACCCTGGGAAACGTTGCTTTGAAATCCTGAGGCAGGCGTAGGTTGAAACGCAAAATGTGCCTCAAAAAAAGATTTTAAGTCAAAACCTGGTTGGTCTTTTTGTTCCTGATAAGCGCGGTTAATCATTTCAGGGGCATACAGGGGTTGGGCGTCGGAGATGGATTTGCCATCTGACCATATACCGCTCAGATGTGCATCGACAAAAAGCGCTCCAAAAACCTGTTCTACAGGGAGGTAACTCATACTAGGTGTTTTCTTGGGTCCATCGGCGCAACAATACCAGTGCACCGAGCAACAAAGCCATAGGCAACAAGGTATAGCTAAAAGCTTCAGAGGCCCCTACGTGTTTAAACAAAAGTCCGATTAACCGAGATCCTAAGGTACCTCCAATAGCAGAAAAAATAATGATCAAACCCGACATAGCACTATGGCTGTGTTTGGGCAACGCACTCAATACCACGGAATTTAACAAAGGATAAATCGGCGCAATAAACAATCCAACTATAGGAAAAGCATAACCCAGCAAGGGAATATCGCTTAGGGTAGTCACCCCGTCAATCTTTGACGCTACAGCCATGGGCAGCACCCAATAGACCATCGCCATTGCCGCAGCCAAGCAACCCAGAAGCACCCAAAACCAAGAAATATAGCGGGTCAACACACCCGCAGCTATGCGCCCCACACCTAGGGAAACTGCCAAGATACTCGCCATCATGATCGCCAGATTTTCAGGAAGCGCCAACACTCGGTCATTAAATGTCGGCAACCAAGTCATGATCCCTTGTTCAATCATCACAAATAAAAAAGCGGAGGCCACAAAAACAAGCACCAAAGGCTTGACCAACAGACGAAACATGGCGGCAAAGTCCTCCCCCAACCCAGCGGAATCATTCGACGCTACAGCAGTTAAGGCAAATGGAGCCCGCCATAAAAACACAAAAGAAAGAGCAGACAAACCTGCCAACACCCAATACACACGCAACCAGGAATCCGGATCTGAACCGGTGTTAAAAGCGGGGAATAAAAAATAAGCCAGGGCGATCCCAAACATAAACACCCCCTCTATGTTGCTCATCAAGGCATTGTGCTCTTGTTGGTTGGTGGTCACCAACCCAATACTGGCATAAACCGACACCTTAATCAAGGCAAAAGAAGCGCCTACTGCGGCAAACAAGGCCTTGGCCCACCAAAAAGAATTGCCAAAATACATGCCCAAACAGGCAAGCGTTACCAAACCCAAAGAGAACAACATGGCTTTTTTATAGCCGATTCGAGGAAGAAAAGAAGCCACCAGAAAAGAGACAATCGCGATGGGCATGTCCTTAAACAATTCCAAGGTGCTCGCAGCCACCTCATCCACCCCGTATACATTTTGGGACTTGAGAATTACAATGCCCACAGAATTGAGCAGGATGGCAAACACAAAATAGTTGATGAATAGCGCTGCCTTAAAAGCTTGGTTGTTCATTGAAAAGGATTCTATCGTTTAACATTTAGGTTAACCTAACTCGACTAGGTGATCAAATTACCTTCATCATCCCACTCTGCCTGAGTGTTTCTCTTGGTTACATCCAAAAAATGGGGCATCCACTCTTCGGGATAAGAAAGTCCGTGTTCCTCGAGGACTTCTTGAGGAACGCCGTCCCACACATTGGGCTGGTTCCCTTGGTATCCCAGCTCTGCAATGCCCACCGCTGAAGTGTAGTAGCTCGTAACCACCAAGTTGCGCAGCGTAGCAAAAAATGAAACCTCTTGCCGCTGAACCTGAGCCTCTGGATCTGGATATGCGATGGAGGTCAACACCTCGTGTTGTCGGTCCTCAGTCAGGGAAATAAAGGGATTCCCGTACTCTTTGCGACACCTGTGGTCTAGACCCATCAACCCCCCGCGCAGCGGGGACTGAAAACCGGGGTATTCCTTGACCATAAACTCGATAAACTCCAGGGTCCCCGCTTGGTCTATATCCCCGTGTTCGTTGGCGGGCATGATCAAATGAGCAAGTCGATGAATGGTTTTTTGTTCGTGTTCATTAAAAAACACCTCAGCGAGTAAGCGGCTGTCGTGTTCCATTTCTTTGGGCGTTCTTCCGTATTGGTGGTCCCATACCTTTTGGGCCAACGCCTCTTTATCGCCCCCCACACAGGATTCGAGGGCCAGGGCGCCCACCATAGCTGAACCCATCAAAAGGGATTGTATGCTCTGTCTTCTATCCATGGCTTAGATGTTTTGTTTTTTTAATGCTTCCACAATATAGTCTGAGGTGCGCCAAGCCAAGGCCAATATGGTCCAGGTCGGGTTTTTATCCGCTTGAGACACAAACGGACCACCGTCGACAATAAACACGTTGTCGACCTCGTGCATCTGCTCGAATCGGTTGACCACTGAGGTTTTGGGGTCATCCCCCATTCGGGTAGTTCCTACCTCATGGATGATGCGCCCAGGGGTGTGTAATCCATAGTTTTGGTCGGCGCCTGGTTTTTGTCCCAAGACTACGCCCCCCATATTTTCGATAATCTGTTCAAAGGTATCGTGCATGTGTTTGGCTTGCTTGCGTTCGTGATCGCTCCATTTGTAGTGGAAACGCAATACAGGAATACCAAACTCATCGACCACATTGGGGTCAATCGTGCAGTAATTATCGCGAAGTGCGATGGATTCGCCGCGACCAGACATCCCCACTACAGCCCCGTAATACTGACGGACCTCTTCACGGATTTTCGGCCCATATCCACCCACAGGCAGACCCAAATACTCGTTGAGGTAGTTGTGATTAAAGCCAAAACCATAGGAAGGCATGCCCAATCCACCCCAGACTTCGATGTGATAACCCCTGGGGAAATCGAGCTTTTTGTTGTCCAACCACCAAGGCGAATACAGGTGTAATCCTCCGACACCATCCTCGTTATAAATTTTTCGATTCATCAACTTAGGGACAAAACCCATGCGGTCAGCCCCGGTAGAATCGTGCAAATATCGACCCACGGTATCACTGGAATTTCCCAATCCATTGGGGTGTTGTGGGCTTTTTGAATTCAACAAGATACGCGCTGAACTACAGGCAGACGCGGCAAGCACGACCACTTTAGCTTTAATGCGGTATTCTTGTCGGTCCTCTTTATTGACGTACAGCACCCCTGTGGCCCGTCCTTCATCGTCAGTGGTCACCTCGCGAACCATAGCGTTCATGTACAAGTCTACCCGACCTGTATTTTTGTGGGCAGGGATCACCAAACACGAACTTGAGGAAAAATCTGCGTAAATCTGACAGGATCGGTTGCATTGATTGCAGTAATAACAGACTCCTCGTTCCTGGTTGATGCGCTTTGTAACAATGGAGAGTCTGGAGGGAATGACCTTGACACCTGATTTCTCAGCCCCCATTTTGTAGTACAATTCGTGTAAACGCGGTTTGGGTGGAGGCAAAAAGAACCCATCAGGTTCGTTGTACAAGCCCTCTTTGGTGCCAAAAACACCGATCAGTTTGTCGACTTTATCGTAATACGGCTTGATATCTTCATAGCCGATGGGCCAGTTTTCTCCCAGACCGTCTTTATTTTTGGACTTAAAATCCTCTGGGCCGAAACGCAAAGAGATGCGTCCCCAGTGGTTGGTTCTCCCCCCCATCATTCGGGCGCGAAACCAATCAAACTTAGTATCTCCCTCTTGGGTGTACGGCTCTCCTTCTATTTCCCAACCCCCGTACAGAGCGTCAAAATCCCCAAAAGCCCGCTGGGTGCTAGCCCCGCGTCGAGGCGATTCATACGGCCATTTAAATTGGGTTTGTTGGGCTGGATCTGCTGGATCAAAATAGGGACCCGCTTCCACGACAGCCACGTTTAATCCCGATTCAGAGAGCACTTTGGTGGCCATTCCTCCGCCGGCTCCAGAGCCGACAATAACCACGTCATAAGTTTTTGATTGGTCAATGATTTGCATCTTTGTAGTATATTGCTACCGCTTGGGTGATTTGACCCTTAAAGTATCTATTTTTCATTGAGTAACCAAAAAATGTCATGACAGAAATCATCAGAAAATCCAACGGACAAATCGTCGTTAAAGGAACTGTAACGCTCACCGATGAGCACGGGACCGAAATAGAACACGGGCCTCGATTTACACTTTGCGGCTGTGGAAAAACGGGAACTCCGCCATTTTGCAACGGAGCCCACAACGGCTAAATGCTCAAAATTTCGTATCTTTAAAGAATGCGCCTAACTGTTTCGCTCGCTCGACTAGTCAGTGCTTTACTGCTGCTGGGGATCTTTGTGACCCCCATGGTTGTTCAATGGCACCATGGTTTTGAAGCCCAGCACGAAGTCAAATGCGAACAGGCAGACCATCATTTTCACCAAGCCAAACCCAAGTGTTGGGTTCACCATATGCGCTTGGCCCCCATGCAGCTTGAAGCCCCTTTGGTATTTCAACTTTGGATCCCTGGGGTGACTCGCGAAAAAAGCCATTTTTTTAAGCCCTATGAGGCTTCATTTTACCAACCTAAAAATCCATTGCGCGCGCCCCCTTCGGGCTTGATCTAGTCTTCACTGAATTATTGATCAATCAAAGCGCTATGCGAATTTTCTTCTTTTTCTGCGCCCTGGGCCTATGCCTGTGGGGCTACAGTCAATCGACCTACCACTCCCTAAAGGGCAGGGTTCTGGACCTGACGGACCAAAACCCCATGTCTGGCGCTGCCGTGCAGTTACTCGGCACCGACAAGACGGCGACGACCGATCTTGAGGGTCGGTTCTTGATGGTAGATATTGTCCCAGGAAAATACCGAGTGCGCATCATCCACCCGTTTTGTGAGCCCTTAGAGGCCGTTGTTGACCTGACTCAAAATCTTGTACAGGAGTTCTTTATAGAGCACCACATCCACCTGTTGGACGAAGTGATGGTGCAAGCATCCGTGCTCCAAGACCCGAATGCGGGCAACAGTGCACAAAAAATTCAAGGTGCGCAGATCGAGCGGGCCCAAGGAGGTAGCATCGGTGACTTGATCAGCCAGATAAGTGGTGTGAGCAGTCTTAAAACGGGCAACAATGTGGTCAAACCCATCATCCACGGACTGCACAGCTCTCGGGTAGCCATGATGCTCAACGGAGTGCGCATTCAAGATCAGGAATGGGGCGCGGAACACGCCCCTATGGTCGACTTGAGTGCGTTATCTGCAGTCACTGTAGTCAAGGGGGCGCAGGCCTTGAGGTACTCCGGTGACGCATTGGGCGGGGTGGTGATCGCTCAATCTACGCGTCCCGTACACCAAGACACCTTATGGGGCAAAGTCCAAACGTCTTTCCAAGACAATGGACGGGGGTATCAAAGCAGTGTTCAACTCAACCGGAGCCGCGCTAGTGGGTGGTTCTCGAGCATGACTGCGGGCTTCCAAAAACAAGGAGACCTTATGGCACCCGATTACCTGTTGACCAACACCGCTATGGAGCAAAAAAGCTGGAGCGGACAATGGGGGTTGAAACAAACTGACTTTGGATTCTCCGCTTATGGTTCTTGGATCGGTAGCGACTTGGGTATATTGGCCGCGTCCCACCTTTCTGGGGCAGAGGATCAATTCAGGGCCTTGAGCGCGCAACAACCTTTGATCATTCGAGAGTTTGACTATGTCATCGATGCGCCGCGTCAGGCAGTCGGTCACGGTCTAGCCAGGATTGACGGGTATTATCGCCATGCAATTTGGGGTACTATATCCGGTCAAATCGACTACCAATTCAACCAGCGCAAAGAGTTCGATGCGCGCAGAGGATCCCTAAAAGGAACTCCTGCTCTCGACTTGACCTTGCAGAGTTTTAACGCCAACCTACACGTTAAAAACACAACCCAAAAACAGACGACCATTGAATACGGTTTGGTGGTTGGCAACCAATCCAATGAATCAAATCCCGGAACAGGAGTGAAGCGATTAATTCCCGATTATCAATCCCAACAGTACGCCGGGTATTTATTGGGGTCGCAGCCTTTGAGCGATCAATGGATCATCGATACAGGGGTACGAATCGACCACCAGGCCATCAAAGGATATAAATACTACCGAACCGGTTTTTGGGACCAGCGTCAGTACGGGAATGACTTCAGCGATTGGGTGGTGTGGAAAGAAGACCAGCAAATGCTGACCCGACCACAACTTACTTATACGACCTGGTCGGGAAGTTTAGGGCTACATCGAGATGCAGGCCGCGGTTGGGAACAATACCTGAATATCTCTCGGGCGAGCAGAGCGCCCAATCCCGCCGAACTCTTCAGTGAAGGCCTGCACCATTCTGCAGCGAGTATAGAGCTTGGCGATATTCGGTTTAATCCTGAAATAGCCCACAAAATAAGTTTGACTTGGACCAAAAAAACCGGAAAAACCTCTTTTGACATCCACCCGTACGCGCAATGGATCGACGGATTTATGCTGTTAGTGCCCACCGGTGCCATGCAGACCATCCGAGGGCATTTTCAAGTGTGGGAATACCGACAAACCAAGGCCTCTATTTGGGGGATTGACTTAGATGCAGGGCATCAATGGAACGAACATTGGCGCTCCTCGCACCAAGTTTCTTGGCTGCGTGGAACCGACACCACTCGGGACGAGCCTTTAATGATGATGCCACCGCCGACGATCAACAACCAACTAGCTTGGAACAAAGGGGTGTGGTCCTGGAGTTTGGAGTACCAGTGGACAGCCGAGCAAACCAGGTTCCCCAACTACAACATATCGGTGTATATCCCTACCGAAAACAACACGGTAGACGTGGACTTATCCACACCACCCGGCGCCTATGGACTGTGGCATACCCGATTGGAATACCAAGTCAACAAACCAGGAAAAATCCAACCAAAAGTTGGATTGTCGATCCGCAATGCAACTGACTTAAAGTACAGAAACTACCTGAATCGCTTGCGTTATTACGCGGATGACATGGGGCGTTCTATTCAACTTTATTCCATTTTAAAATTCTAATTCACATGAAAAAACTACTATTTATATACGGACTTATTGGACTGACCGCAATTTCATGCAGCAAAGTTGAAGTGCCTGAAGAAATCAACGAAGAAGAACTGATCACCACGGTTGAAGTAGCGCTAAGCAGCGCTGAGGACAATGTCACCCTGGTGTACAGAGATTTAGATGCAGATGGCCCTCAAGCGCCGACCATCAATGTATCTGGACCATTGAAGTCCGGGGTCCGCTATGTGGGTTCCGTCACTTTTCTGAACGAGTCGGAAAGTCCTGCGGAAAACATCACCGAGGAAGTTGAAGCAGAATCCGATGAGCACCAAGTGTTTTTTGTGGCCAATGGTTTTTCGCTCAACCTAGAGTACCTCAACAACGACGGTAATGGGCAACCGTTGGGAACTGCATTTGCCATCACCCCCACCCAGGGATCAGGCACCCTGACGGTTATGCTCAGACACCTACCCACCAAGCCCAACAACGGAAATCCGGATACAGCGGGTGGTGAAACCGATGCGCTGGTTACTTTTTCGGTCAACGTACAATAACACCTCTAGTGTTAAAAATTAAGGGGCGGCCTGTGGCCGCCCCTTTTTGTTATGGCTTTTCCCAAATCGAGCGCATCGGTTGCCAACTCAACGAATAGTCGGGGGCCGAACCTGAGGCACTCACTACGGATACACGGTCCCAGGGTGTGGTGGGAAATACCTGCAGGGTCATGACCTGATCGCCATCACCGACAAAGAGTTCTATCGATGAGGCATCTAGGTAAAAAGATACCGGAGTGTTGTCCATAGGATTATCCCATTCCATCTGCATCGGTGCTGCGGCAAACGCTTCGCTAAACGAAACATCCCCAGAAGCAGATCGATCCAACGTAATTCTGTTTTTTGAGGCCTCAAAGGTGAATACTACAGACTGACCAGAGGCGTTGGACAACGTCCAGACTTGATCTCCGGATACTTGGCCTTGCAAATGTCCTTGACTGGGTAGGGTCCATGGTTGATTTACAGTAACCGCTTCAGGAGCCCCCTGACTGTATGACGCCAATGCTGGCAAAGGCTTGGTGCGCAACCTAGGCCCTTGTGGTGTAACCCTTAAACTCAAGGTTCTCGCTAAAGTCATGGAAGAACGCCACTCCTTGGTGGGTGTTTCCTGACCATAGGCCCAATTGCTCATCCAACCGATAAACTGCCTGGATCCATCAGGGGTATGGTTATACGTCACCCCGGCGTAGTTGTCTGTGCCCCCATCGATCCACAAAGGGTCTTTTTGGTCCGTAGTAAACGTAGTTCCGTCAAAATCACCCACAAAATATTGGGTGCCGCTTCCTCCGTTGGGCGCACCAGGATTGATACTGACCAACATCACCCACCGCACCTGGTCCGTACCCTCGACAGGTAAAGCAAACAAGTCTGGGCATTCCCAAACACCTCCGTGTGCCCCTAGTTCATGGCCAAAAGTGCTTTGCTGAGTCCAGTCGATCAA
>JALQVG010000104.1 GCA_023260435.1 Flavobacteriaceae bacterium
AGCATTTTAAGTTCTTTTTCTAACTGAATCCTGGCCGATGCTGTAGGTGTTTCCGTAGGATCATTCCAGCTGTAGGTGGCGCCCACTCGGTAGTAATCATCCCCCAGGGGCAATAAAAAGATTCCCGACTTAACTATATGCGCTTCCTGGAGCCCTGGCGCGTGTATGGTCAAAAGTTCTCCTTTGGTGCCTTGAACGGGCAAATACCCAAAATATCGACTTTGAGTGATGCCAAAACCCGTGGCAAAAACCACTCCTCGATAAGGCTGACCCTCATAGGTGTTTGTCTTACAATCCCAAAACTCGTCAGACCAAGTTTGGTTCTTAAACAACCCCTGCTTGGTTAACTGGGCAGCGTAGGTGTCAAGCAGTTCTTCGGTGCGCACCCAACCCGTATGCTTCACTGGACCCACACCGTAGGGCAAATCCAAGCCAGGATTTTTATAGTGTACGATCTCAGGATGCATAAATGGCATAAGTCCAGGCTTATCCATAGCTGTATACCAACCGTTTTGTTCCTCAACAGAGGCCATTCGCCTGTAGAGAGGAACTGATACATCAACCTGAATACCCAGATCTACGGATAAGTCGCTGTAAAAATTTTGTGCTTCGGGTATAGAACGCGCTGCATCCCAGGCCAAATTATATCGTCTTAGCACAATCGGATTGTAAACTCCAGCGGCTACCCGTGAGGCATTGGTGGAGCGATCGCTCATTACCTCAAAGGGAACCCCCCTCAACTCAAAGTGTCGAGCCACAGCCATACCGGCCAATCCCCAACCCACAACCAAAAAGGTTTCAGATGTCTGCATCGATCAAAAAAGCCCCAAAAGGGGCTGAAGTTTTAGTAGTTCCACATGTCCTGTTCCTTGTCCCTGATCGCCTCTTTGATGCGGTTAGACTCCAAGAGTTGGAATAATGCGTTGTCCTTGATATAATCTTTAATCGCACGGTTGTCAAATACATTGCCTTCTTTGACGATGATCGAATTAAACCTTCGGGCATTTAACAAAGCATCAAAGGATATGGGTCTGAATTCGTTGCCGGGGTTATACACCTTGGCCTCTTCCATAACCTTTCTGATGGAAGGATACCACACCCAAAACAGAGGTACTAAGTTTTCGTCTGGATCAACGCTTTCGTCGTCGATAAAATTAACATCTGGAGCCACTGGGGCCATTGCGAGCAAACGATATTTCAACTCACCCATACGCTTGTCAAAATACCAGGTTCCATAAATCAAATACTGTTCGATATCCGCCGCACCTATAGCTCTTCGATCGATATACTCCTCCGATACACGATCACCTGCATTAAATTGTGCAATACCTGCATCTGTGGTATCTACGCGTTGCAGAGAAGCTAGCAACTCCGCATAAGTACGCTTCTCCTTAAAATAAGTATCTGCATATACGGATTTAATTCGGCCGTTTTTGATGTTAGCAATCAACACATCAAACAAAGACCTCCGGTAGGACTCAATATTAAGGGTATCTGTTGGGTAATACAAAGCAGCATTGATGCGTTCGTCTAAGTCGATGACTTCCCAAACACTCTTAGACCACAACACATCAGACTCTTCCACATAGGGGTAAGGCATAGGCTGATCGTTGTTGTTGCGCTGAACAACTGCTGATTCATATTGGTCCCTATCGACAACGTTGAGCAAAAATGTCTCTTTCTTTACCGGCGCAGCAGGTTGCCCCACCCCTGGTTCTTGAGCGCGCAGAGGCATCATGCCAAACAACAATGCGCAAAACCAAAATATTTTTGTAGCGTTCATAAGCGTTAATTCGTCAATTCTATCAATACTGGAGCTACTTTCTTGAGCTTGTATGTATTGTTGTTGGTGATGTTTGCATCGATGTCAAATACCTGAATCAAATCACCCCGTTTGGCTCTTTTGATGGCCGACTGGGTCTTGGAATCCATCTTGGTTCCTGAAACCTCAAGGGTAGGCTGTCCTGGTATTTTGACTTTGAATGATTTGACAGATATCTTCAAATCAAAGTCGAAATCTTCTAGTACAGCACCTACCGTGGAAATCGATAAATTTTCCGCACTCATCTTTAAAGATCCCGTCTCGCCGCGCACTGTTCCTGAGGGGCTTGGAATTTCCTTGATGCGAAAAACCTGTTTGGTTTCAATCACTTTTCCGTCGGGTAACTTTCCAGAAGCAACAATGGTCACTTCCCTACCTGTTCCAGGAACCAACACATAATTGCTGCCTTTGACTTTGCGCAATCCCGGGGCAGTAGCATTGACATTGTTTTCAGCCACACCAGGGATAGAAATGGTCATGGGGTTTTCTAATCCCCTGTAAACCACATTCATCTTATCTGCCGATATCACCGCTGCGTCTGGTTTGGCTATCGTAGAAAATTGGGCTGATACGGGCACCTTGGTTTCTTCACCGGACTGCAAAAACACTAATTCTCCGCTGATGGTGTGTTCACCTGGGTTACCGGCACCTACAGTCAGGTGTACACGACCTTGTTCAATGGTAAAATCTTTACCCTCAGTGAGTGGACGGCCATCCATGGTCAGGCGGACGGCATTTGGTTTGGTGGAGGAATCTTTTCGTCCTAAAACGATGTTTCCTGAAAAAGTCTCTCCTGCGTAAAAAGCTGATTTCTCCTGTTCTAATAACGTCGTATAATTGGTATAGGAGATTTCAGAGGTGAGTTGACCTTCTAAAAGAGCTTTTAACGCATCTTGGGCACTTGCCATCACGTCGGCTTGAATCTGAGTGACATTGGTTAACGAGGCTATGAGTGGATAACCCTCGTAATTATAATTCAGCCAGCCTACTTTCTGCCCTTCGCGATTAGTCACTTGGCCATTTTCGTCACCTGTAGTAAACCTGAGCGCTACTGCCTCTTTGATCGATTGCATGTTTTCTGGTAAAACCGCCAACATTTGATCGCGATAACCGATGCGGCGATCGAGAAAATCTTGTCCTTCTTTCTTGAGTCCTGAACCGCCAAAAAACAACTGATCTACAAAGTCACTTCGGTCCATTACTTGATAATCAGAGGCGTCTTTAACCTCTGCCTTCATCTTGGTTTTCAATTCATCCAAGTAGGTGTAATAATTTTCCGAAAGTTCTTTAACCTGTTGTCCTTTTTCCAACAGCGATTGGAATTTAGCTGGGTTTTCTCCTGCTTTTTGGGCTAGTCCTTCTAAAAACAAATCATTGCTCTCTTGCAATGCACGGTTAGACGTCTCCAATTTCTCATTCATCATCCCAAAGGCAGAAAGCACTTCTTTACTCATATTCAACGCGAGCATCGCGATGAATACCAAGTACATCAAGTTGATCATTTTCTGTCTGGGCGACTGTGCTCCTGAGGCCATGGGGCTTAGTTATTTTTGTTCATCGCTTGCAACATAGCTGTGTATACAGCGTTGAGCGAAGCAAGGTTTTGAGACATAGCTTGCATCTGCGCTTGCAACGCAGCCGCATTCTCAGCTACACTCTCTTGTACATTTTTCTGAATTTGTGCGCTGGAAAGTTGGGCAGCATACAATTGGTTGAGCGCTTGCATCTGCTGGGCTGCCTTATCCAATTCTTGGGCGTACTGCTGAGTGGAACGCATCGCCTCTGCGGTAGGTGCTATCGATTGAGCAGCAGCTTCAAATTGACGCATGCTATTCCCTAATTTTTCCATCAATGCGGCATCGATTTTAGCCTCTGCCAACAGGCTGTCTATTTTTTGAGACAATAGGCCTTCAGCACCCGTAACTGGTCCAGAGTCAGCACCTCCCTTGAGCTGGGGGTATACGCGAGACCAATCCCAAGATTCCTCCACAGGTTGCATGGCCGAGTAGGCAAATATCAACGCTTCAGTAATCAAACCTACTGCGAGTAAAAGTCCTCCATCTATAGGCCCGACCTCCCAATGCAATAGTTTAAATAAAGCGCCAAGAATAACTACGGAGGCCCCGTAACCATAGGCTTTATTTTCATATTTCTTCAACAATGAAGTTTTTTTGCTTTGTTCTGTTTTCATGCGTGTATTCGCTTGTTTATTGTTTTCTTCGATCTTTTTCACCAGTTTCACCCATGTAGTCCTGCACCGTTCTAAAACCTATGTAGCTTCTGGGCTTATCCATGTGCTCGTAATCTCTGGTACTCACTTGTAAAAAGTAAGCTACATCTTTCCAAGAACCGCCTCGAACTACTTTGTTTGGGTTTGAACGGTCGTCAGAAAAAGGGTTGATGGTGGAAACGTATTCGTAAGCGCTATCGCTATAGCTGGATATAGTCCATTCAGCGACATTTCCGGCCATATTGTACAAATTGTAGTCGTTAGGTCTGTAGGACTTGGCCTCTACGGTGTACAAGGCCGAATCTGTTGCGTAATCTCCGCGTTGCGGTTTAAAGTTGGCGAGGAAACATCCATCGTCTCCTACCAAATAGGGTCCACCCCATGGATAAGTACCTGATTGTATCCCGCCGCGCGCAGCGTATTCCCATTCGGCTTCCGTAGGTAAACGATAAGCGTTAACAGAACGCTTTCCTTGAGCCTTTAGGGCATCGTTTTTAATTTTTGTACGCCAGTGACAAAAAGCCATAGCTTGCTTCCATGTGACACCTACCACAGGGTATTCACTGTAGGCATCGTGCCAAAAGTAATCGTTGTGCATCGGTTCAACGTAGGTGTAGGAAAAGTCATTCATCCAAACTGTTGTATCTGGATACACCTTGATGTTTTCTTTGATGATGTATTTTTTTCGATCGTCACTGCGATCACGAGCAGCAGCTGCTACATCTAAATAGTTGTATTGATATTGCAATTGATTAACCCTCAATGTTCTGCGACCATTGAAACTTTCCTCCTCAGAAAGGTACAGCTGATCCATCACCTCAGCGTAGTATTCATCGGGATACTTGGAGGTGTCCCAAATCAACTCGACGTCTTGATTTAAGGTGTATCCTTCGTAGTAATTGTCGCTGGAACCTAACTTGTTAAAGTAGCGATACTTTTGGTAGGGCGTCATGTCTGTGGTGTCCGCTTCCTTGAAGGCAAACGCTCCAATACCCCCGTCCTCAGCTGTCAGCCCGAGTTCATCGGCCAATACAGCCAACTTTGTACGCGCAATCGAATCGCGCACCCAATACACAAACTGTCTGTACTCTGCATTGGTAATCTCTGTGGCATCCATGTAAAAGGAACCTACAGAAACGGTTTTAGCTGGAGCATTGATGTCCAAGGCAAGGTCCTCTTCCGTTTTTCCCATGACAAAGGATCCACTGGGAATCAATTCCATTCCGTACGGCTTTTCAGCGTACCATTTCTCTCCTGGTGCACCGACTAGTTCTCCTTGTATTTTATTCTTGCTGCACCCTGTGGCAAACAAACCTAAAACGCTTAAAACTAGCGCTGTAAATCTGTTAAATCTGTATGTTTTCATCGTGTATTTGATGTGTATAGCGCTGTTCTGACCCCTCATAATCCTTGGTAAAAATACATATTATCGCTTAACAAAATCCTTTTTTTTGGGCGGTATACCAACGTTCTGGGATATGATCCTGACAAGCACCCTCATATTCTTTTTTTGTGCAGGATAATAACGCAGGGGTGCCAGATTTATTGTTGAGCGATACGGCAAAAGGTACTTCTACCCACCAGCGTTCTGTAACCAGTGATTGATAAAACACCAAATCTTGGTCTTCACCAGCAACCGTGTACTTCACAAAATCTGGATGATCTGCCTGTGGTCGCTCTGGTCTGCGCAAAGAGAACCCTTCCACAAAATACCAAATGATTTGGGCTCCGAGTTGTAAAGATTGTATGTGGTTATCGAGTTCAAACAAACCGAAAAGTCGCAAATCATCGGCCAATCCTGCGTAGCGGGCCAAACCGCATATCTCTCGCCCATTGAGTCCATTGGGCAAAAACGAACTGCCCTGACCCATGTAGGACGCTTCGACGACTCGTGCATCAATGCTGCACAAATGCGCTTCGCGCAATACAGGTTCAGCCAATGTTAAGTCTTGAGTCAATCGGCCCAATCGATAGGAGTCAAAAAACAAACGGTCCATCAGATCGTTTTCCTCTTGAGTATTTAAAAAACTTTGATAACCCAAATTGGTGTAATGGGCTAGCCGATGAGGTTCCTCAGTGAGAATACGACTCATGTAGGTTTGGGAGGAAATCAATTCTTGGGCATTGCCAAAATCAAAACGCGCATCCACACCAACCAAGTTTACTTGGGGCAGTACAGAATCAAAGGCGCGGTACAGGGGGTAGGTTAAATCTTGAGTTGCCCCGATAACAATGGGTATAATGTGGTGTTGCAACAGCTCTGCGACGATTTCCTGTAACAACACATAGGTGTCTTGAGCCGTAGCCCCGGAGGGTACATCCCCTAAATCGGCCATATTGAGCGACCAATTTCCCATCATCAAGCTGTAAAAAGACAACCGCCACTGATCTAAATCCAACGGTTCATATCTTTGCTGCACTGCATTCCTGGCTTCTGGCACACCAAGTATGGCCAAATGCAATCCTTCCAATTCGGGCAGTCCTTTCTTGGAAGTATGCAATTCAATGCGTCGCCCAATGGATTGCTGTGGGGCAATGGCCGAATGAGCTAATACTTTATCCGATACAGGCTTGAGCAATTCAAACGACATTGGATAGACTATTTTTTAGTTTTTGAGGTAGATTTTTTCGCTGCTGGTTTTTTGGCTGCTTTTTTTGGCGCCTTTTTTTCTATTAAATTCTGAGCCTCAGCCAGAGTCATTGCGGAAACATCCACCGACTTATCGAGCTCAATTTTTAGTTTGCCCTGCATCAAAGTATGTCTCCCCCAGCGGGCTTTTTCAATGCGAATCCCTTCTTGAGCCCAATTCTGGACAACCTTTTCGGACTCTTTTTTCTTTTTATCCTCGATCAATTCTTCAATATCACCGGAAGAAAGAGCCTCAAAATCATACTTTTTGGGCACATTTATAAAAAGACCATTCCATTTGATGAAGGGTCCAAAACGCCCCACACCTTTGGTGACTGGATAGCTGTCGTACTGCGCAATCGGGGCATCCGCAGATTTTTTTCGCTCTACAAGCGCAATCGCCTCGTCCAAGGTTATCTCCATGGCGCTTTGACCCGGATCAAGGGAAACAAATTGTTCCCCGTATTTGATGTAGGGACCGAAACGACCAACGTTGGCTAGTAGTGTATCACCTTGGTATTGTCCTAAGGTACGGGGCAATTCAAAGAGCTTCATCGCTTCCTCAAAAGTGATGGTGCCCAGTGATTGATCAGACAACAAGCTGGCAAATACCGGTTTTTCCTCGTCATCTGCATGTCCGATCTGCACCATAGGCCCAAATCTACCCAATCGCACCAATACCGGCCTTCCAGAAACTGGATCTGTCCCTAAAATCCGTTCTCCACTGGCGCGGTCCGCAGTAGCTTCAACATTGGCGACATTGGGGTGGAAATTGTCGTAAAACTGGCGCATCACTGATTTCCAGTCCACAGAGCCAAGGGCAATCTCATCGAATTCAGCTTCCACTTTAGCCGTAAAATGGTAATCCATGATTTGCTCGAAATGATTCATCAAAAAGTCGTTGACGATCATTCCTATGTCTGTTGGGACTAATTTGCCTTTATCTGATCCCGTTTTTTCGGTCAATGTTGCGGCGGTAAGCCCTTTGCTATTTAGCACGAGTTGTCGATATGGACGCTCAGCTCCATCAACACTTCCCTTTTCTACATATCCCCTATTTTGAATCGTTGAAATTGTCGGTGCATAGGTAGATGGTCGACCGATGCCGAGTTCTTCGAGTTGTTTTACCAAGGTGGCTTCAGAATAGCGATATGGAGGCCTTGAATAACGTTCGGTAGCGTGCATTTTGGTCAGCGTAAGCGGTGCGCCAACAACCAAAGTAGGCAACATACCTTCTTGTTCTTCCGGATCTTGATCATCGACACCTTCGAGGTACACTTTAAGGAATCCATCGAACAAAATCATTTCACCTTGGGCGGTAAACACCTCTTGATGGGTAGAAGCGATAATCTTTGCTGTGGTACGCTCTAGTTGGGCGTCAGCCATTTGGGAAGCCAATGTGCGTTTCCAAATCAATTCGTATAATCGCTGTTGGTCGCGTTCTGCGGACACCTGAGACTGACCCATATCCGTAGGTCTAATGGCCTCGTGGGCTTCTTGAGCACCTTTAGATTTGGTGTTAAATGTCCTTTTGTGAAAGTAAGACGTACCAAACTGTTGTTCAATGGCTTTTTGCGCTCCTTGTATGGCTTCGGCGGATAAATTAACACTGTCGGTACGCATGTAGGTGATCAAACCCGCTTCGTACAAGCGCTGGGCTACTTGCATGGTTCTGGATACAGAGAAGCCCAACTTTCTAGAAGCTTCTTGCTGTAGTGTAGAGGTGGTAAACGGAGCTGAAGGAGATTTTTTTGCTGGCTTTTTATCCAAGGTCTCCACGCTAAAGTCTGCCTGTTGGTTCAAACTCAAAAAGGCATGGGCAGCTGCTTCATCCGGAAAAGATTTACCTAATTTGGCCTCAAAACCAGGGCCTGCATCGGTCTTAAACCATGCCTGAACTTTGAATGAAGCTTCGGTAATAAACCGTTCGATGGCGCGTTCACGCTCCACGATTAAACGCACAGCTACGGATTGAACACGGCCTGCAGAAAGACCTGGTTTAATCTTTTTCCACAACACTGGAGATAACTCATAACCGACAATTCTATCGAGGACCCGACGCGCTTGTTGCGCATTCACCAGGTGATAATCGATACTTCTGGGTTGCTCAATCGCTTTTAAAATGGCCGACTGGGTGATGGAGTTAAAAACAATTCGCTTTGTTTTTGATGGGTCGAGCTGTAACGTCTCCGCTAGGTGCCATGAAATCGCCTCTCCCTCTCGGTCCTCATCACTCGCGAGCCAGACTGTTTGTGCCTTATCGGCCAATTCTTTCAGTTTAGCAACTACCGCTTTTTTGTCGGCAGACACCTTGTATTGAGGGGTAAAGTCACCCTCCACATCGATCCCTAATGTTCTCGAAGGGAGGTCTGCAATGTGGCCAAAACTAGAGGCAACTTGATATCCAGCACCCAAAAATTTTTCAATGGTTTTGGCTTTTGCGGGGGACTCTACGATCACTAAATTTTGGGCCATGTCGATTCTTTGAGGGACAAAAGTAGGTTTATTTTTGAAAATCCAACGGACCATAGGTTCGCTTACACCGAATCTACCCGATTCAAGTAAGCTGACAATTTGTCATTGTCGCCCCAATTGTATTATCTTTGCGAGGCATGTGCCAAGAAGTAATTTATGGAAAAAACTATGGATGCTGCCCTACAAGGCACCTTGATTGAGACCACACAACCCCACCTGGGCTTACACAAAAAAGTAGCCATAGAAAGTTACGGTTGTGCGATGAATTTTTCGGACAGCGAAATTGTCGCCTCTATTTTGGCCCAAGAGGGATATGACACCACGCAAAACCTTCACGAAGCCGACTTAATCCTGATTAATACTTGCTCGATCAGGGATAAAGCCGAACAAACTGTGCGCAAACGTTTGGCCGAATTTAATGCGATCAAGAAAAAAAATAAATCGCTTAAAGTGGGGGTATTGGGGTGTATGGCCGAGCGTCTTAAGCAAAACCTGCTTGAAGAAGAGAAAATCGTGGACATGGTCGTTGGACCTGACGCCTACAAAGACATCCCCAACTTACTCAAGGAAGTAGAACAAGGCAGAAACGCCGTGAATGTACTTCTGTCTAAAGAAGAAACCTATGGTGATATTTCACCGGTAAGGCTTTCCAGCAATGGGATCAGCGCCTACGTATCCATCACCAGAGGATGCGATAATATGTGTACTTTTTGCGTAGTACCTTTTACACGGGGTCGTGAGCGCAGCAGAGATCCGGAATCCATCCTTTCTGAAATACAGGCACTTTGGGAACAAGGCTTTAAAGAGGTAACCTTATTGGGGCAAAATGTAGATAGCTACTTGTGGTACGGAGGAGGACTAAAAAAAGATTTTGTCAAAGCCAGCGAAATGCAGCAAGCCACCGCGGTGGATTTTGCCCAACTACTCGATAAAGTGGCTACTGCGGTTCCGAAAATGCGCTTTAGGTTTTCTACGTCAAACCCTCAGGACATGACGATGGATGTGGTCGGCATCATGGCCAAACACCACAATATTTGCAAGCACATTCACCTGCCCGTTCAAAGCGGAAGCGACCGCATCCTAAAATTGATGAACCGCCAGCACACTGCAGCGGAGTATAGAGCATTGATCGATCAAATCAAAAACGCGATTCCTTTAATTGCCATTTCCCAAGATATGATCACAGGTTTTCCCTCAGAGACGGAAGATGATCACCAGCAGACTTTAGATTTGATGGACTATGTGCAGTACGATTACGGCTATATGTATGCCTATTCGGAAAGACCTGGAACAGCGGCCGGCAAAAATATGGAAGACGACGTCCCTGAGTCCGTCAAGAAACGCAGGCTTACTGAAATCATTGAGCGGCAATCCATTCACTCAAAAATAAATACAGAACGACATGTCGGATTGTTAGAAGAAGTGCTGATCGAGGGAGATTCTAAACGTTCCGACCAACATTGGATGGGGCGAAACCTCTACAACCAAGTAGTGGTTTTTCCTAAAGAGCACTACAAAAAAGGAGATACAGTACAAGTGCGTATCGACTCGTGTACCTCGGGCACCTTGATCGGGACGCCCATACAATTACTGTTATGATGGAAAGCGTACAAAGTATAAAACAGCGTTTTGAACTGATTGGGAATGATCCCAAGCTCAACCGCGCTGTGGAAAAAGCCATACAGGTTGCCCCCACCGACATTTCTGTCTTGGTGACCGGGGAGAGTGGTGTCGGTAAAGAATCTATACCGAAAATCATCCATGCCCTATCCCACCGAAAACACGGCAAATACATCGCTGTCAACTGCGGAGCCATCCCAGAGGGCACCATTGACTCTGAATTATTTGGCCATGAAAAAGGGGCGTTTACGGGCGCTACGGCAACTCGACAGGGTTATTTTGAAGTGGCTGATGGAGGTACTATTTTCCTGGATGAAGTCGGCGAATTACCCCTGACCACCCAAGTGCGTCTGCTGCGCGTGCTCGAAAACGGTGAATTTATCAAGGTAGGATCTTCCCAAGTGCAAAAAACCAATGTGCGCATCGTAGCGGCTACCAACGTCGCTATGCCTGAAGCCATCAAAAAAGGACGGTTTAGAGAGGACTTGTATTACCGATTGAGCACCGTAGAAATCCATGTGCCCCCCTTGAGGGATCGCTCAGAAGACATTCATTTATTGTTTCGGAAATTTGCTGCGGACTTCGGACAGAAATACAAAATGCCTACCCTTCGGTTGGACGAAAAGTCTCAAGAACTTTTGGTGCAATACCGCTGGCCGGGCAACATAAGACAGCTCAGAAATATCGCTGAACAAATGTCTGTTTTGGAAACAGATCGAATGATTCAGCCAGCTACGCTCAGGGGGTATTTGCCCGATGTTGGCGCACAGACCCCTATGGTGTTAGAGGGAAGTAGCGGCGGCAGTTCAAGTAGCGACTTCTCTAACGAGCGGGAGATACTTTACAAAGTTTTGTTCGACATGAAAGGCGACATCAATGACTTAAAGAAACTCACCCTAGAGCTCCTTAAGTCCAAGGTAGGGTCACACGTGCAAAAAGAAAACGACCAACTGATTAAAAAAATATATTCAGAAGAGGATTTGGTGCGTTTTCAAGAGACGGGTGATGAGCTAGAATTTGAGGATGAAGAGCTTGCTTCAGTACCGCAAAACCAGCAACAAAACCCTATGCGACTGATCCCGGCTCCTGAAAATAGAAACATCAGCACAGCCAACTTGCACCTGCCCCCAGTCACTGTGGGAGACAAATACGCCTATGCCGAGGAAATTGAGGAAGAGGAAGCGCCGCTCTCCTTACACCTCAAGGAGATCGAACTAATTAAAAAATCTCTGGAACGACATAAGGGGAAGCGGAAAGATGCCGCTGCAGAACTAGGTATTTCAGAGCGGACGTTGTACCGAAAAATCAAACAATTTGATCTGTAGTATGAGAAATATCCTGTTTATCGGTCTGTCTTTTTTATTGATGCAATGCGGCGCATATAACTTTACAGGGTCCAATGTGGGCACCGCCACCACCTATCAGGTGTCCTTTTTTGAGAACCGGGCTTCCCAAAGTCCCGGGTCGATCATCGAGCCAGGTATTGACCGAGATTTCACCAATGCGCTTCAGGACTTGATTCAAAACCAAACCAGTTTGACCCTGACCTCGGAAAATGCAGACCTTAAATATGAAGGTGAAATCATCGAATATCGGGTCAGTCCGATGACAGCAACCGCCAACCAAACGGCCGCGCAAAACAGGCTGATCATCACCGTCAATGTTCGGTTCACCAACACCACTAAAGAGGACAGTGATTTTGAACGAAGATTTACCTTCTTTTATGACTATCCCGCTGAAGCCATGTTGGATGCCGTAAAAACAGCCGCTCAAGATGAAATTTTTGAGCGCATTACCCAAGATATATTTAACGCCTCACTCGCAGATTGGTAATCGTATGAACGTTCAAGAACTCAACCTTTTACTCAACGATAGCTCAGCTCCCTTAAATGCGGAACAGGAGGCCGCTTTGGGTGAGATACTTAACCAGTATCCTTATTTTCAAGCCGCACGTGCGCTGCATCTAAAGGCGTTGAAAAACTTGGATAGTTACCACTACAACCAAGCATTAAAAGTTACTGCGGCCCATACGGCGGATAGAGAAATTCTTTTTCAATACATCACCTCATCAGATTTTACATCCACCCAAGCGGAACAGGATTCCTTGGAGCAACCTGCCACAGAAATTACCGAGCCTGCGGCACAGGAACAATCCGCAGAAGTGGTTCGGACCAAAACATTAAACTTTGGGCGGGATGACCGCCATTCATTTGCCACTTGGCTTCAATTATCCGATCAAGGGGCCTTGAAATCCATGCTGCCAAAACCAAAAGAAGTAGCGGAGCTCAAAGAAAACAAATTAAAGCCAGTAGCCACCCGAGAAAAAAAACAAGCGCTGATCGACCAATTTCTCAAAACAAATCCAAGAATCACACCTTCAGGGGATATTGATCTTCCCCCTACCACAGAAATAAACTCCTCATTTGACCCAAAAGCCTTGATGACAGAAACCTTGGCACAGGTCTATTTAGAACAGCAAAAATACGCTGAGGCCATTCAAGCTTACAAAATATTAAGTTTGAAATATCCAGAAAAAAATAGTTTCTTTGCTGGCCAAATTCAAGCCATCAAGAAAATTCAAAAATCTAAATCATAAACGCCATGAGCACGTTCACCATATTCCTCATTTTAATTATCCTCGTCAGTTTTCTATTGATGTTGGTTATTATGGTACAAAATCCTAAAGGTGGCGGACTATCCTCCTCTTTTGGCGGCGCCTCTACTCAGGTAGTAGGTGGAGTGAAAAAAACCGGAGACTTTTTGGACAAAAGCACCTGGACACTAGCCATTGCATTAGCTGGATTAATTTTGTTGTCCAACATTGCGCTAAAGGGTAACTACAGCGCTGGTGACTCAAAAGTTTTAGACAGCAACACGGCTCCTGTACAAATACAAGAAACTCTTCCCGAAAATGTGCCTGCTGCTCAAGAAGTACCTGCAGAACAAGCTCCTGCCGCAGAAGAGCAACCAGCACAAGAATAAGTTTTACGGTTATTTTACCGGATACTATGCCAGCTTATGACAAGCTGGCATTTTTTTATCCCAAAATGTCAGTTTTGCCGCTTTGGCACAGAATGTGTCTAGGAGGTAGCAAACTAATTATCTTAAACAGTTTATATTATGGCTAAAGTAAACATCAAACCTCTGGCCGATCGCGTCTTGATCGAGCCAACGGCAGCAGAAACTAAAACTGCCTCTGGAATCTACATTCCTGACACTGCCAAAGAAAAACCCCAAAACGGAAAAGTGGTTGCGGTAGGACCTGGAACTAAAGACGAAGCCCTAACTGTGAAAGTGGGAGATAGCGTTCTTTACGGAAAGTACGCCGGGACTGAAATTAAATTAGACGGGGTTGATTACCTGATGATGCGCGAAAGCGATATCCTTGCAATTGTTTAACTTTTAACAACATACCAAAATGGCAAAAGAAATAGTATTTGATATTGAAGCACGCGACGGCCTCAAAAGAGGGGTGGACGCGCTAGCCAATGCTGTAAAAGTAACCTTGGGACCTAAGGGAAGAAATGTGATTATTTCTAAATCATTTGGTGCCCCACAAGTCACCAAAGACGGTGTCTCAGTGGCCAAAGAAATCGAATTGGTGAATCCATTGGAAAATATGGGGGCACAAATGGTCAAAGAAGTAGCTTCTAAAACCAATGATCTAGCTGGAGATGGTACCACAACGGCGACTGTATTGGCCCAGGCGATTGTAAAAGAAGGATTGAAAAACGTAGCTGCAGGCGCCAACCCAATGGACCTAAAAAGAGGTATTGACAAAGCGGTTGAAGCCATTGTAGCTGATTTGGACAAACAATCCAAAAAAGTAGGTGACGCTACGGAAAAAATCAAACAAGTAGCTTCGATCTCTGCCAACAATGACGACACCATTGGTGATTTGATCGCCACTGCATTCGGCAAAGTAGGTAAAGAAGGTGTGATTACTGTTGAGGAAGCCAAAGGAACAGATACTTATGTAGATGTTGTAGAGGGTATGCAGTTCGACAGAGGATACTTATCTCCTTACTTCGTGACTAACTCAGAGAAAATGATCACTGAACTAGATCACCCCTATATTTTGATCTACGACAAGAAAATTTCCACCATGAAGGACCTACTCCCTGTGTTGGAGCCTGTGGCTCAGACCGGGAAGCCTTTGTTGATTATCGCTGAAGATGTGGATGGAGAAGCGTTGGCCACTTTGGTGGTAAACAAATTGCGCGGTGCGCTTAAAATTGCTGCGGTAAAAGCCCCAGGATTTGGAGACCGCAGAAAAGCGATGTTGGAAGACTTGGCCATTTTGACCAATGGAACGGTGATCGCTGAAGAGCGTGGATTCACTTTGGAAAACACCACCATCGATATGTTGGGAACCTGCGAGCGCGTTTCTATTGACAAGGACAACACCACCATTGTTAACGGTGCTGGTGACAAAAAAGAGATCGCTGGTCGTGTGAACCAGATCAAAGCACAAATCGAGACCACTACCTCTGACTACGACAAAGAAAAACTGCAAGAGCGTTTGGCTAAATTAGCTGGCGGTGTAGCTGTATTGTACGTAGGTGCTGCGTCTGAAGTTGAAATGAAGGAGAAAAAAGACCGCGTTGACGACGCGCTTCACGCAACACGTGCCGCCGTTGAGGAAGGTATTGTCGCTGGTGGTGGTGTAGCTTTAGTACGTGCAAAAGACGCTTTGAGCAAAATCAAAGCCATCAATGCGGACGAAGCAACCGGAATTCAAATCGTAGCCCGCGCTATAGAGGCACCTTTGAGAACCATCGTTGAAAACGCTGGTGGAGAAGGCTCTGTTGTGGTGTCTAAAGTATTGGAAGGAAAAGGAGACTTTGGTTATGACGCCAAAACCGACACCTATACCGATATGCTAAAAGCTGGAATTATCGATCCTAAAAAAGTGACTCGTGTAGCCTTAGAAAATGCTGCATCAGTTGCAGGAATGATCTTGACCACGGAATGTGCGCTTACTGAAATCAAGGAAGACACTCCTGCTGGCCCACCCATGGGAGGCGGAATGCCTGGAATGATGTAATCGAAACATCTTAGATAAAAAAACCCCCTCCGCAAGGTGGGGGTTTTCTTTTTCCCGTTATTTTTGCTCCCATGAAACTACAAGCATTAGCCCCTTCGGTCACGGGAATTTTGGCCGAAAAAATAGCCTTAAACGAAAAATTGCAAAAGATTTGTGATTTGTTGCGCCAGGAAGTAGACCACTACGATTGGGTCGGTTTTTATTTCCACAGCAACACGGAGCGCGTACTGGAACTAGGCCCCTATTCAGGCACTCCTACAGAACATACCCGCATCCCGTTCGGAAAGGGTATTTGCGGTCAAGTGGCCCTAAGCGACAAAAATTTTGTAGTGCCCGATGTGAGCGCCCAAGACAACTATATCGCTTGCAGCCTGAGTGTTCGCTCAGAAATTGTTGTGCCTCTATTTAAAAACAACAAAAACATTGGGCAGATAGACATTGACTCCAGCCAGCTCGATCCATTTACCGAGGAGGATGAACGATTTTTAGAATTTGTTTGCGAAAGCATTGCCCCTTGGATCGAATAATTCTTGTAATTTTACCCTTTATTTCAACCCCAACTTATGTCTACCATCAAAACTGCCCAAGGGGCACTGATTTCTGTTTTTCACAAAGACGGACTCGAACCAATTGTACGTGAATTACATAAAAACGGCGTGGTCTTGTACTCCACCGGAGGAACAGAAACCTTTATCAAGGAATTAGGCATACCGGTAGTTCCTGTAGAAGACTTGACCTCCTATCCATCCATATTAGGCGGGCGGGTAAAAACACTACACCCCAAAGTATTTGGAGGTATTCTTAACCGAAGAAACCTAGCTGAGGATCAGGCCCAAATGGCTGAATTTGACATCCCGCAAATCGACATCGTTATCGTCGATCTATATCCTTTTGAAAAAACTGTGGCTTCAGGAGGAACCCCTCAAGAAATTATTGAAAAAATAGACATCGGTGGAATTTCTCTGATCCGTGCTGCCGCAAAAAACTTCCAAGATGTGCTCTGTGTCGCTGACCGAGCGGATTATCCAGCGGTGTTGGAAGTACTGCAAAAAAACAACGGAGGTACAACCTTGGCAGAAAGACAATTTTTTGCTGCCAAAGCGTTCAATACCTCTTCGCACTACGACTCCGCTATTTTTAATTACTTCAACCAAAGCGCTGGTATAGACGCGCTCAAATTAAGCGTGCAACAAAGCATGCCGTTGCGTTACGGGGAGAATCCTCACCAACAAGGGCGTTTTTATGGAGACTTTGAGGCCTTATTCACCCAACTTCACGGCAAAGAGCTTTCTTACAACAATTTGCTAGATATTGATGCTGCTGTTCAGTTGATTCAAGAATTCAAAAATGACGGCCCGACGTTTGCGATTTTAAAACACAACAACGCTTGTGGATTAGCGACGAGAGACACCTTAAAACAAGCTTATTTGGACGCATTGGCCGCAGACCCTACCTCTGCTTTTGGGGGCGTATTGATCGCTAATAAAACACTAGATTTAGCTACTGCCCAAGAAATTGACCAGTTGTTCTGTGAAGTGGTCATCGCTCCAGGAATGGATGCAGCTGCTGTGGAGGTTTTACAATCCAAGAAAAACAGAATTCTCTTGGTACAAAAAGAAACAGAAACCGATCAAAAACAAGTGCGCACTGCGCTAAACGGGTATTTAGTTCAAGACAAAGACAATGTGACGGAGACTAAAGACCAGCTGACTACCGTTACCCAGACCTCCCCGAGTGCTACTGAGGTAGAAGATTTGTTATTTGCCGCTAAACTGTGCAAACACACCAAATCAAACACCATTGTTCTGGCCAAAAACAAACAATTGATCGCCAGTGGAACCGGACAAACCTCCAGGGTTGATGCTTTGCAACAAGCGATTCACAAGGCCAATACCTTTGGTTTTGACCTCAAAGGTGCAGCTATGGCCAGCGACGCCTTTTTCCCCTTCCCCGACTGTGTAGAAATTGCCGATCAAGCGGGAATAACTGCGGTCATCCAGCCTGGAGGATCGATTAAAGATTCATTGAGCATCGACTATTGTAACGAGCACCATATGTCTATGGTACTCACAGGAATTAGACATTTCAAACATTAATTTTCGTATATTACCGTCCACATTTTCAGCAACATACCATGGGATTTTTTGATTTTTTAACCGAGGACATCGCCATCGACTTAGGCACTGCCAACACACTGATTATTCACAACGACAAGGTGGTTGTCGACAGCCCATCCATTGTGGCTAGAGACCGCACAACGGGAAAAATAATTGCCGTTGGTAAAGAAGCCAACTTGATGCAAGGAAAAACCCATGAAAACATCAAAACAATCAGGCCGCTTAAAGACGGAGTAATCGCTGATTTTGATGCATCTGAAAAGATGATCAGTATGTTCATCAAAGAAATCCCTGCCTTAAAAAAGAAACTTTTCCCTCCTGCGCTACGGTTGGTTATTTGTATTCCCTCAGGGATTACTGAAGTGGAAATGCGCGCCGTAAAGGAATCTGCAGAACGCGTGAATGGTAAAGAAGTTTATCTGATTCACGAACCTATGGCAGCTGCTATTGGTATTGGATTAGACATCATGGAACCTAAAGGAAGCATGATTGTTGACATAGGAGGCGGTACCACAGAAATCGCCGTTATCGCTCTGGGCGGTATTGTTTGCGACAAATCAGTAAAGGTAGCCGGAGACGTATTTACCAACGACATCATTTACTACATGCGCACCCAGCACAACTTGTATGTTGGGGAATCTACGGCAGAACACATCAAGATTACTGTGGGCGCAGCCACTGAAGACTTGCAATCTCCTCCAGACGAACTTTCGGTTCAAGGTCGAGATTTGTTGAGTGGAAAACCCAAACAAGTACAAATCAACTACCGCGAAGTAGCCAAGGCCTTGGATAAATCAATCATCCGCATCGAGGATGCTGTTATGGAAACTTTGTCAAACACCCCGCCCGAACTAGCCTCTGACATCTACAATTCAGGTATATTCCTAGCCGGTGGAGGTTCCATGTTGCGCGGATTAGACAAGCGCTTATCGCTCAAAACAGACCTTCCGGTGTACATCGCAGAAGACCCGTTACGCGCCGTTGTCCGCGGAACAGGGATCGCGTTAAAAAACCTCGATCGATACAAAGGCATCTTGATGCAGTAACCCTCAATTGGTTTTTTCATGAGTCGTTTGACGGCGTTCTTTTCAAGCAACAAAACCAAACTGCTCTTTGGCTTCTATTTGGTATTGTCTCTAACGCTCACCCTGAGCTACCAAACTTTCAATCAGGTGCGTTTATTACATACTTCAGGTGGCATTGGTGCACGGATTCACGAAACAACCAGCCATTGGCGGGACTATTTTAGTTTATCTGCTCAAAACGAGGTATTGCGCCAAGAAAATGCCCGATTAAAAGCGGCCGAATGGAATCAGCCGATGACCTATCAAACCTACAGTGGTCCTTACCGAGCAAAAGCGGCGCGTGTGGTGCGCAATACCTTTAATCAACGAGATAATTATTTGTTGATCAACACGGGCACAAAAGACAGCCTTACTACGGACATGGGTGTGGTAAGCAACTTAGGTTTAGTCGGTATTGTAGAGCAAACTCAAAAGGGCTACTCCAGCGTGATGAGTATTTTGAACAGTCGTTCCAGAATAAGTGCTCAAGTCAACCGAACAGGGCATTTCGGATCTTTGGTGTGGAATGGATCAGACCATAATCGAGTACAGCTCATCGATATACCCATTACTGCTGAATTAAAAAAAGGCGACACCATAGCGACGGCTGGAATGTCAGGAATTTTCCCAGAAGGCATATTGATTGGTCAACTGGTAGCGTGGAAAAAAAGCGCTGATCAAAACTACTTGGAATTAGAGGTAGCCTTGTTCCAAGATATGAGTAGGGTGAGAAATGTCTATGTACTCCAAAACAAAGACAAAATTTCCAGAGATTCTTTGATTCGTTAACCTATGGACCAAACCAACCTCATCAAGGACCTATTTAATGCACTGCTGTTGGTGGTGTTACAGGCTTTTTTGTGGAATAACATCCATATTTTTGGGTGGGTCAGCCCCATGTGTTACCTGATCTATTTTTACGTACACCCATCCTACACCAACCCCATGAGGCTGTTGACCACGGCCTTTTTTATGGGCCTACTTTTGGATATCTGGTTAGACACCCTGGCACTTCATGCGCTCGCGTGTACCGTTGTGGCCCAAAGCAGACCTTGGGTCATGCAGCTTACCTTTGGGCTGGCCCATGAACAAAAAACATTTAGAATTCACCAAGCTACCTGGCTACAGCGGATGGTGTTTTTTGGGTTGATTACCTTAATTCACCACTTGGTGTTTTTTACCGTTGAAGACCTGAGCTGGAGCCATGTTGGCGCTGCGCTTTGGAGGACTTTAATCACCGGCGTAGCGACCATTGGGGTCAGCATGTTGTTGATCGGTGTATTTAAACCAGCCAAATCATGAGAAAGCATTTGATTTTGCTTTTTGTATTGCTCGCCCTCCTGGTATTTACTGCTAGACTGGTGCAACTACAACTCTTGCGTGATGAGGTAAATTTAGGAGATGATCCATCCATTCGGGCGCAACGCTTATATCCTGGAAGGGGCCATATGTTTGATCGGCATGGAAACTTACTAGTGGCCAATCAGCCGGCTTACGACCTGATGTTTATTCCTCAAAACATCAAGAATCTGGACACCCTTATGCTGCTAGAGTTGGCTGAGATCGACAAGCAAACGTTGATTGATCGCATAGAAAAAGGGTGGGTGTATTCACCTAGATTACCCTCTGTGTTGGTCTCTAAGATGTCCAAAGAGTCCTATGCCAAACTGCAAGAAAAACTATGGCAGTTTGAAGGTTTTTTTATTCAAAAAGTCAATCTGAGGGAGTATAAAACAGATGCTGGGGCCCATGTACTCGGGTATATCAGTGAAGTGAATGATTACGAAGTCAGCACAAATCCTCAATACATCTCGGGTGAAATCATCGGAAGAACGGGCATAGAGAGGCAGTACGAAGAAATTCTTCGCGGTCAACGCGGTGTTCGTTATCTACAAAAGGATCGATTTAATAGGGACTTAGGCTCCTACAAACAAGGGGCTTACGACACGATTCCCGTAGCGGGTGCTGACCTTACCTTAACCTTGGATAAGGAGCTTCAAGAATACGGGGAACGACTCATGCGCGGAAAACGTGGAGGAATCGTAGCTATAGAGCCCAAAACAGGAGAGATACTCTCCATTATATCAGGACCCACCTATAACCCTAACCTACTGGTGGGTCGAGATCGATCTAAAAACTACAACGAGTTGTATTACGACTCCATTGCTAAACCTACCTGGGATAGATCTTTACTCGCTCAACCTTCTCCTGGTTCTCCATTTAAAATACTTAATGCGCTGGCAGCGTTACAAGAAGGAGTCATCACTCCCGAAAATTATGTGGTGTGTCAAAATGGTTTTTTTGTAGGCAAGCACAAAAGAGGTTGTCACTGCGGTGGCGGAGTGCGCGATTTGCGGTTGGGGGTAGCCAAATCGTGTAACGCGTATTTTGCAGATACGTACCGCAAAATATTTAGTAAATACCGAAAGCCTGGAGATGGAATTGACGCTTGGGAAAAACACATCAAAAGTTTTGGATTAGGTGAATTCTTAGGGTACGACTTACCCAGTGGGCAGCCTGGAAGAGTGCCCAATAGGGCCTACTACGATAAAGTTTATGGAACAGATCGATGGGCTCCCTCATTCATTATTTCTAATGCCATCGGACAAGGAGAAGTTGCTGCAACCCCGATCCAACTGGCCAACATGACCGCTGCCATCGCCAACAAGGGCTATTACTTTACCCCTCACGTGGTCAAAGCGATCAATGGTGTACCTATTAAGGATCCTCAATTTACCCAGAGAAAAAACACCACTATAGAGGCTAAACATTTTGGACCTGTCATACAAGCGATGGCCGATGTTTATTCTCCTGAAGGCACTGCTCGAGGGATTTTGGTGCCTGGAATAAGCATTGCGGGAAAAACAGGGACAGTGGAGAACTTTACCCGCATCAATGGGGTGCGCACACAATTAACCGATCATTCAGTCTTTATCGCATTTGCCCCAGTAGAAGACCCCAAAATCGCTTTGGCGGTCTATATCGAACACGGATACTACGGAGCGCGTTATGCCGGACATATCGCTTCTTTGATGATTGAAAAATACCTGAAAGACAGCATCACCAGAACTGATCTGGAGACGAGGATGTTGACCAAAACATTAGAGCGAGAATACGCCAAACCAATCAGCGGAGCCCCCTTTAGAATTAACGAATATGCTTGGTAACGCACGAATCAAACGCATTGACTGGCTGATTGTCGGCATCTATTTATTCCTGGTACTGGCGGGATGGCTAAATATATACGCGGCAAGTTCCCCAGCAGAACCCGGTTCCGCCTTCGATTGGTCTGCTGTCTACGGAAAACAATTGGTTTTTATCAGCATCAGTTTGGTGATGATCTGGTTGCTTTTTTTGTTGGAAACCCGATGGATTGAGCGGTTCTCGTCGATTGCCTACATACTTTCACTGGTGCTTTTGGCCGGTCTTTTTGTAGCGGGAAAAACCATATCAGGGGCTACTTCTTGGTATGGATTGGGTTTTTTTAATTTTCAACCTTCCGAGCTTGCTAAGATTACCGCAGCACTGGCGCTAGCCAAGTACTTGAGCGATGTGCAAATCGACATGAAACGCCCCCTTACCCAGTGGTCCGTAATTCTGATCATACTTCTTCCTGCGTTACTAGTCATTCCACAACCGGATCCGGGTTCCGCTTTGATCTATTTTACGTTAATTTTTGTACTGTTTCGCGAAGGTTTTCCCCTGACCTTTCTTTGGGTAGGTATGTACGGAATTCTACTTTTTATCGCCACATTGAAATGGGGGGTTTTATGGGCGAGCAGTGGCGTGTTGTTTTTGGGGACTGTATTGTTTTACCAGGCCAAGAAAAGATTTAAATGGCGCATGCCCATGGCCCTGTTGATTCTTGTACTCAGTATAGCCGGATCATTTTCAGTGAATTATATCTATGAAGAAGTGTTTGAACAAAGACACCGGGATCGGTTTAGTCTTTGGTTAGACCTAGAAAAAGACCCTGATGTACTCAAAAAAATCAATAAAACCATTGGATACAACGCCTACCAAAGCGAAAAAACCATTGAATCAGGTGGTTTTTGGGGAAAAGGATTTTTAGAGGGGTCGCGCACAAAAGGAAATTTTGTTCCCGAACAACACACCGACTACATCTTCAGCACCATCGGAGAAGAGTGGGGCTTTGTTGGATCGTTTTCAGTGATCCTAGCCTTTAGCGTACTCTTGATTCGACTTTGGCAACGCGCCGAAGCACAGACCAACAAATTCAACCGCATCTATGGCTATGGGGTTATTTCCATCCTCGGCTTCCACTACATCATCAACATCGGTATGGTATTGGGATTATTGCCCACCATCGGTATTCCCTTGCCCTTAATCAGCTATGGGGGCTCTGGTATGTTATTTTTTACCTTGCTCTTGTTTTTATTTGTCAAACTGGACAGCAACCGACTGAGTGAGTGGGATTAGCCCGCTAGGAACTACAGGAAAGAGCGGTGTCAGGGGCATCCTTCGGTTTGGGATGGGCCCAACCATAGGGATCTTCAAGTTCGCTGCTCATGGGATCAGCCAACACCCGCATCAAATCGTGAAACAGATGCCAATCTCCTTGTGTGGCAGCATGAATCACCCGCTCTAAATGATGGTTCCGGGGAACAAATCTCGGATTAACGGATTTCATTAACTGTTGTCGCTGCTGGTCACTAACTCCCCAATAGGAAGCCCGATCCATATAATCGCGCCACCAAGCCATCCATTGATCGAGCACTGAGGTGGACCAATGATCCTCGACCAGTTCCTCTGGACGGTCGATACCGCTTAATTTTCGGAAAAAATCAGTAAAATCAACTTGAGCGCGCTCCATCCAAACCAGTAAACTTCTAACTAAAGCCCGATCTTGATCTGCTCCTAAGGGAAGTCCTAACTTGCGCACAAAGACATCTGACTCCTTTTGGGGCCAAACATCCTGAGCCCAAGCCAAAATATCTTGAAACCCCTCGGCTTTGCCCACCAACGGGTATAGACCATTGGCGAGTTGCATCAAATTCCAGATAGCTACTTGTCCCTGTTGACCCTGGCGATATCTACCCTGAGGTCGGTCAGATGTATTTGGTGTCCAGTTAGGGTTGTATTGATCCATAAAACCATAGGGACCATAGTCCAAGGTCTCCGATAACAGGGACATATTGTCCGTGTTCATCACTCCGTGTACAAAACCGATACCCTGCCACTGAGCCACTAAATCCAAGGTGCGTTCTGCTACGGTTTTAAACAGGGACAAATAAGGCTGTTCCTCTTGGGTACATTCGGGAAAATAGCGCGCTACACAAAAATCTGCCAAAGAGCGCAACAAGTCGTCTGCACCTTGGGAAGCAAACCATTCAAAATGTCCAAAACGAATGAAACCAGGAGACACCCGACAAACTATAGCGCCAGGTTCTTGCTCTATCATTCCGCTGTAGTATCGATCTCTAGATACTAAATGCCCCGTTTCTACTAAAGCCAAGGCACGGGTGGTAGGGATTCCTAGATGATAAAGCGCCTCTGAAGCTACATACTCGCGTATAGAAGAACGCAAAACCGCAAACCCATCACCCCTTCTTGAAAAAGGGGTGGGTCCAGCCCCCTTTAGTTGCAAAGCGTAGCTTTTGTTATCCTTTGCGATTAATGCCCCGATGTGCATGGCACGTCCATCGCCGAGTTGTCCCGCCCACTGGCCAAACTGATGGCCGGCATACACCATAGACAGCGGAGGACGTCCATCCATCCAGGTCTTTCCAGTCAACCAGTCTACCAACTGTTCAGGTACTTGAATGGGCTTATGTGTGTGAGGTCTCGAGGACAACGAAGGCGCTCCTAAAAAAGCAGCTAACTCTTGATTGAACCCAACCAAATGAGCTTGAGGAAACTCGGATGAATGTACCGCACATACATGGGCGTCATCAACTGTTCGCACCACAGAAACGTGCTGGGGCACCCCCTCGGCGTCTAGAGAATTTGGATCAATCCTAAGCTGTTCATACCAAGAATGGTCGAATATCCAGGCCATTGACTAGTGATCCACAGAGGTCAGTTTGGTCAGATCGGTAAATTTTAGCTTGAGGTCCTCCAGTACATTGAGCGCCTCATCGATGTACAAATCTTTGGCTAGTTCCCGATGCCAGCGGTCTCTAGCTTTCACCAGATCTGCATCAGCGCGAACTGCTGGGGCGTCAAAAGAGGTGTAGGAAAAAGTCAGCTTATTATCAAATTCAGCAATCTTACTAAACTCCTTAGCTTTCAATTCATCGGCCTCCACTTCAGCCAAGAAATCGGATAATCGCAAAGGAATCTGCGTTTGGTCTTGCTGTTCTTTAATCCAAAGGGCATTCTGATCCAATAAACTCAAATAGGTGTTTTTGGCCATGCGCGCCTTTGATCGAGCAATGGTTTCCTGGTAATTGATGTATCCCGTCCAAGGCTTAAACACAGCAGGCTCAATTTGGTCCCAAGGAAGTGGCTTGTCCATTTCACGCTCACCCACCTCGAGGTAACTGTAACGGCCTACGATGGGAATATCACTGCGCACACCGGCCAGTTGTGTGGACCCACCATTAATCCGGTAGAACTTCTGGGTGGTTATTTTTAAGGATCCAAGATCCCCGTAATCACTGTTGCGAATCACTCGATTTAGGTCGATTAAATTTTGCACCGTCCCCTTGCCAAATGTTTGGGTACTTCCAATCACTACCGCGCGCTCATAATCTTGCATGGCCGCGGCCAATATTTCTGAGGCCGACGCCGAGAGCTCATTGACCAAGATCACCAATGGTCCATCCCATTGAATCTTAGGATCTTCATCCATATATACATCCACTTGGTTATCGGATGATTTAACCTGTACGATGGGACCTTCAGCGATAAATAGTCCAGCGATGTCCACCACTGTCTTCAAGGATCCTCCACCGTTGTTGCGCAAGTCAATAACCAATCCCTCAACCCCTTCTTTTTTTAGCTTGTCTACCTCTTTGGCTAGATCAGTCGCAGCGTTTCTGGTGTTCTGATCTACAAAGTCAACGTAAAATTTAGGCAGATTAATGATCCCATAAGTATGACCTTCTTTTTCTACTTTGGCAGATTTGGCATACGTTTCCTCAAGCTCTACCACATCGCGCACCACAGATACTGTTTTCTTGGTGCCGTCAACTTTTTTTACCCACAGGTAAACGGTAGTTCCTTTTGGTCCCTTGATTAATTTAATGGCATCGTCTAAACGCATACCAACAATACTCACTGGCTCCTCGCCTTCTTGACCCACCATCAAAATCTCATCGCCAACTTCTAACGCCTGATCACGCCAAACTGGCCCGCCAGAGATAATTTCGGTGATTTTGGTTTGATCCATCCGTTTGGATAGTCGTGCTCCAATACCTTCAAACTTACCTGACATATCGATATCAAATCGATCTTTTTCTTCCGGTGCCAAGTAGGAAGTATGTGGGTCAAAAGACTCTACCAATGCATTGACATACTGAGCAAAATAGTCCTTGCGCGCCAGATCCTCGACAAAATCAAAATACTCTTCCATGGTCGTTTTGGTCTGGTTTCTCGCTTCGCTTTCCAGCAGAGAATCCGACTTAACTTCATAGGCTGGGTTTTCTTCTTTCTTAGTTTTTTCTGCCTCTTGAAGGGCGATAAAACTGCTTAAGCTCATGTATTTTAACTGTAATCTCCACCGTTCTTTGAGTTCCTTAGCTCCTTGTGCATACGGAAGTGCTTTATAGTCGCTTTCAAAAAACTCCGCCTGGTCAAAATCCCAAGGCTGTGTCAATAAATCGCTGACATAAGGCTTGGTTTGGGCCATTCGCTCCACCAATCTTTGATGAACCAGGTCAAAAAAGGCTATATCCGCTGCCTTAAACTGATCGTCAAGCTGGTATTGGAATTTTTTAAACTCCTGAATATCCGCTTGGGTAAAATATCGCTTCATCGGGTCCATACCCTGAATGAAATGATCGTACACTTGGATCGAGTAATTATCGTCGATTGTTTTTGGATCAAAGTGACCTTGCTTGAGGATGTATTGAATCACCTCTAAAAGCAATTTGTCTTTATCGTTTTCTTCCTTGTTTGAGGTAAAGCTGCACGAAGCAAGGCAAACCAAGGCAAACAAAAGTCCGTAGGCAAGTTTCTTTTTCATCATAGGCAGCAAGTTAAAAAAATTCCCTCCTCTATGGAAGGCGTCCATGGACTAAATATTTGTTAATTGTCCCGTGAAAAACCTGTACTTGCACAGGCTGTTGACGCAACAGGCACGACAGAAAATTGTATTTTAGCGTTTTGTTGCCTACATGGAAAAAAGACCTTTGATTTTAGTGACCAACGATGATGGTATCACTGCACCTGGTATCAGGTGGTTGGTGCGCACCATGGCT
>JALQVG010000010.1 GCA_023260435.1 Flavobacteriaceae bacterium
TCAACTGTTCTTGGGTCAAATCTGGTGCGATTTTGAGCAAAATTGGTTTTTCAACCACAGCGTGTTTGGCGGCTAACTCTTTTCCTCTTTTTTTAAGTTCAGTCAGCATAGCCATCAAAGGCTCCTTATCTTGAAGTGCGCGTAAACCAGGGGTATTTGGCGAGCTCACGTTGACGACAAAATAGTCCACTACAGGATACAAAGATTCCAGACAAATCAAATAATCGCTTAGGGCGTCCTGGTTCTCAGTCACCTTGTTTTTGCCAATATTCCCACCGACCAAGACATTTTTAGTGCGCTTTAATCTTTTCACTGCCGCATCTACCCCCTGATTGTTGAATCCCATTCGGTTGATAATGGCTTGATCCTTAGGTAGGCGAAAAAGTCTTTTTTTGGGATTTCCAGGTTGTGCTTTAGGAGTTAACGTGCCTACTTCTATAAATCCAAACCCCAGATCAGACAGCCCTTGAACACAAAGCGCATCTTTGTCAAAGCCTGCTGCTAGTCCCACTGGATTTTTAAAATGCAATCCAAAAACAGTTCGCTCCAGCGATGGATGTTCTTGGGTGAACAATCTTTTGTAGAGTCGCAATAGACCCAGGGAGGTTGCCCATGACAACAAAGAAAAAACTTTGTGGTGCACCCACTCGGGGTCACATTGAAACAATAACGGTTTGACAATCTTTTGATACATAGCAAAAGGGTACAAAAAAGGCCGCCTCAGGCGGCCTTTAAACTTTACTAGAAACCTATTTGGCCTTGTTGGCGGTTTGGCTCATTTCCATAGAAATGGCTGTGCGATCAAATTTAATTTTACCGGCCATCGTCTCTACGACACAGGTTCCGTCGTCACTTAATTCAACGATTTTGCCATGCATCCCGCTTTTAGTGACAATTTTGTCACCTTTAGCCATAGCGTTGACAAATTCTTTTTCTTGTTTTTGACGTTTCATCTGTGGGCGAATCATAAAAAAATACGCGACCACCATGATCATCAATAAGGGCAAAAACTGATTGAGTGCCTCCATAAATTAGTTGTTAGCTTCGATAAAAGCTTCGATTTTAATGTTTTCAAAACCGCTGGCGGTATTGGCCTCAACGCGGATGGTTTTGGTGACTTTATTCATCCCTGTTCCGTTGAAGTTCACGGTCAATTGGCCGCTGTCACCAGGAGCAATCGGTGTGTTCTTTGGATAATCGGGCACCGTACATCCACAGCTAGAAGTAGCGTTGGTAATGATTAATGGCGCTGAACCCGTATTGGTAAAGGTAAATACGGTTTGCTGAGCCTCGCCCTCTTTGATGGTGCCAAAGTCATGGGTAGTTTTATCAAACGTCATTACGGGCAACTGAGTGCTGGGAGTTTGTGCTTCTGTTACAACGGAGGTTTCAGTAGTGGTCTCTATGGATTCCACTGCTTTGTCTTTACAAGAGGTCAACACTAAGGCGATGACCAACACGGAGGTAATGGTTTTCATATTCATCATAATCAATTAATTCAAGGTCCTAAATTAACACTTTTAGAGTAATCCCCTACCCTTTTTTTGCAGTCTTTGGCTCTCTCTAAATTCCTTAGTAAGCACATCTAAAATCCCATTGATAAACAGACTACTCTTAGGGGAAGAATATTCTTTGGCAATCTCCAAATACTCATTTAGGGTTACTCTTTCTGGAATTTCAGAAAAAAACAGCAACTCACATATAGCCATCTTCAGCAACAGTGCGTCTACTTCAGCAATTCGCTCTTTATCCCACTGAGGTGTTTTGGCGACAAATTCGTTTTCTAAGAGCAGATTGTTTTCGTGTGTTTTAAGCAAAAGCTCGCGGGCAAAAGTCAAATCATCAGCGGCAATATTCCATTCTGGAAGCGCGGTACCCGAAGATTGCGCCGTCCATTTTTTGAGTTCTTTGAGCAAATAGGTGTTTACCGTGGGAATATCATCGACCCAGGTGATCTGGTCGTCTTCCAACAAATCATATAATCGTTCACATGGAGCAATTACTTCTTTAAACAGAGAAACAACCACTTTTTGGTCTACTTCCCAACCAGCTTGGTCACTGATCATATAATTTTGGTATCTCTTGCTGGCCACAATGTCTTGATGGATCATTTTGACATATTCAGGGTGCAAATACCAAATATTCATCTTTTTGGCAGCCAGGGCCTCCCTAAGTGGCGCATCGTTTTTCAGGCGTTGCAACAACGCGTTTTGGGCCCATTTATTCGGGTTGGGGAATGGTGAAGGTTCGCCTTTGATGTATTTTTTTTCCGCATGAGCGCACTGTTCCTCTGCGTATTGTTGAAGCTCGATAAACAAGGAAAGCATCGATAGATAAAGTGCGTTCATCTGGTTCATGCTCTTTTGAACAAATGTCCACTGTTCTGTCACGGGCGTTTGCGGGCTGTGATGAAGTGAGTACAGACCTTGCATGACTTTAATTCTGATGTGCCTTCTGGTGAGCATAATAAAGAACTTTACTGCGTTAGCGGGGCAAAACTACAACATATTTTGCGACCATTTGAAGGCTTTTTGCCCAAAATTGTTTTGGACAAAATGAAGGACAAGCGGCGGAAAGAGGCTATATTTGCCCAGGGATTTTTCCACCCCTTACGCTTGATGAAGGCCCTACAACACCTCAATAAATACTTTGCCAAATACCGATTTAAACTCCTTATGGGGGTGCTGATCACCATCATTGCGCGGGTGTTTTCTCTGGTAATGCCTCCCTATGTCAATAAATCAATACAAGCCGTAGAACAATACGTACAGCAACCCAAGGGCAGTGAGTCGGCTATTGAAATGGTCTTGTTGCAATACATCGGAATCATTGTTGGCGCAGCACTACTTTCCGGATTCTTTACTTTTTTAATGCGCCAAACCATCATCAATGTATCTAGGTATATTGAGGCAGACTTAAAAAATGAAGTCTTCAAACACTATATGCGCCTGCACCAGAGTTTTTATAAAAACAACCGTACGGGCGATTTGATGAGCCGAATCAGCGAAGACGTTTCTGAAGTCAGGATGTATGTAGGGCCTGCCATCATGTACGGCATTCAAACGTTGACACTATTTGCCTGTTTAGTACCG
This sequence comes from Flavobacteriaceae bacterium, assembly GCA_023260435.1. GTDB lineage: Bacteria > Bacteroidota > Bacteroidia > Flavobacteriales > Flavobacteriaceae > MAG-120531. Next base: position 3,093 of record JALQVG010000010.1, read on the forward strand.
CTGATGTTCCTCAAAGATGCCAAACTAGCTGCTTACACCTTACTTCCTCTCCCTGTATTATCTGTGTTGATCTACTTTATCAGCCGGGTGATTCACAAACGTTCAGCTCAAGTACAGCAATTTCTTTCCGCACTTTCCACGTTCACTCAAGAGACCTTTTCAGGTATTTCTGTGATCAAAGCTTATGGGATTGAAAAATCAGTTCATCGAGAATTAGCTGATTTAGCTGAAGAAGGACGGGATAAAAGCATGGCGTTAGCCAAAGTGAATGCCTGGTTTTTCCCCATGATGCTGTTGCTTATTGGGGTGAGTAATTTATTCGTCATCTACATTGGGGGCCGCCAATACATCCAAGGGGAAATCGACTCTATAGGTATCATACTCGAATTTATCATCTACGTCAATATGCTGACCTGGCCTGTAGCTACGGTGGGTTGGTTAACATCCATTATTCAGCGAGCAGAAGCATCACAACAAAGGATCAACGACTTTTTACATACCGTTCCAGCCATTGTCAATCAAGCGTCTTCGGCCCAACCCATTCAAGGAGCTATTTCCTTTAAAAATGTCTCGTTTACCTATCCCGAAACCGGGATTAAAGCGATTGACAACCTCTCGTTTGAAGTCACACCGGGGATGTCTTTGGCCATCATAGGCAAGACAGGCTCCGGCAAATCTACCATCATCGAACTCATCACCCGAATGTATGATGTGGATAGCGGTGTCATTGAGATTGATGGAATACCTATTCAATCCCATAATTTGACCTCATTGAGACGTTCTATGGGTGTCGTACCTCAAGATTCATTTCTTTTTTCAGATACCATCTACAACAATATTGCCTTTGGCGCTGACGACCCAACTCAAGAGGCGGTAATTCAAGCGGCCAAAATGGCGGATGTCCATAAAAATATCGAAGGTTTTCAAAAAGGGTACGATACCGTATTAGGCGAACGGGGCATCACCCTCAGTGGGGGACAAAAACAGCGGGTATCCATTGCTCGGGCGTTGGTTAAATCCCCACAAATATTCTTACTCGATGACTGTTTATCCGCTGTAGACACAGAGACAGAGGAAAAAATACTGCAAAACCTTCACCTGGTGGCTCAAAATAAAACAAGTATCATCGTCTCTCACAGAGCCTCAGCGGCTCAAGGAGCTGACCTGATCTTAGTGATCGACCATGGCCATTGCGTGCAGCAAGGGACACATCAGGCGCTGCTTCAAGAAGAAGGATTCTACAAGAGCTTGTACGAGGGTCAACTTCAAAAAAAGAATTAAACCAATCTGTTGTTCACCTCAGGTTTTTTTTTCAAATTTGGGGCTCATGGACACCTAATACCATGAAGCATATGGAACAAGAAGAGATCTATTCAAAAGTATTAAGAGCAGGAAGAAGGACGTATTTTTTTGACGTTCGAGAAACAAAAGCAGGTGATTACTACCTCACGATCACTGAGAGTAAAAAGTTCACCCAAGAAGATGGATCATTTCACTACAAGAAACACAAAATCTACTTGTACAAGGAAGATTTTGACGCTTTCAAGGAAACCATGGTTGACATGATGGAGTATGTTTTTGAACATAAAGGGGAGGAAATTATTTCTGACTTTAAAGGTCATGAAGGAGACCATCAAGAATCCAAATCAAGTGGTGGCTCATTCACCGATGTGAGTTTCGACGATATTTAATCCGCTTTTTTCTTAATCCACCAAAGTGTTAGTAAGGCGTGAAGTCCCAGTGCCAGCGATATGGCTTGGTAGGAACTACCCGTCAGGGTCCCAAGTACAACTATCAACACATAACTGAATAGGGCAGCTAAAACAGACCAAGTTAGGCGAAAAGTACTGCGCATCTCGGGTTCGGTGCTATTAGCCGGAAATATTTTGGGCCACAACCACCAAATGGGCCACCACATCAACCGCAATATCCAGGGTATTTTCTGGGTTACTGGTGTGTCTACTTCGATGACCGAGACATCCAACGGAAGTTGTTGAAGATACTCGTTCACCTCTGGAGCCCGAGTAATATCCAAACCACTGGCCATAACTTGACTGACCAGTCGATCGTGATGACTTAGGTCTTCAATATGGACTGTACAACGACAAATCGAGTCAAAAACAGCTTGTTTCAACAGTGTTTGGTCTTCCCCCTCTTGCCAATAATCTTTGACCCTGATCGCTGGAGCAATATAGAGTCGCACTTGATCGGGAAACTCTGTAAGATTTGTATAATTCACACCCATAGGTTGAATCCATACGTCTATTTCCGGGTCTTGAGCTAAGGTTTTACTCAAAATATGAATAAACCCATTTTTAAGTGGTCTCACTTTTCTTTTGCGTCCATGACCACCTTCCGGAAAGAGCAATAAAGGATCGTTTTTCCGAATGATCTGGGCACATCTTTGGTAGATCTCTTCATTTTTCTGAGCAAAATCACGTCCATCGCGCAATCGATAAATAGGCATCATCCTGAGGTATCTGAGTATGCGGTGGATCAATGCATGATTAAACACATCAGCTCTGGCCAAGTAATAGGGATACAGACCGCTGTAGGTGCCAATCACCAAAGGATCGATCAATCCATTTTGATGGTTGGCCAAAACCATCAGGGGTTTGTCCTTTTTTAGATGTTCTCTGCCGTGTACCTGAATATCTTTGTAGTATACCCAAAGTGCCGAACGCACAAAAGCGCGAACACCCGCATTAAACCAATCTTGTATCATACGCGATTTCCATTATGCAAATACCTAAGAATCAAACCTACGACCAGACCAGAAATCAAGTGCCAAATACCCCAAAAGGCGGCGATTAAAGCCATAGATCCTCTACCCTCAAAAAAAGTAAAAATCAACATTAATCCCAAGCCTGAATTTTGTATTCCAGTTTCTATGACAAGGGTTTTTTGGTTATCTATGCCTAACCTCATCATTCGGCTGATCCCATAACCCACTGCCATGGCAATACCCTGATGAAGGAACACATACCCAAAAAGCAAACCCGCGTAGGCTTCGATCTGTGTTAGATTTTGGGATACTGCCGCAATAATCAAGAATAAAAAAAACAATAGGGCACCGCGATTAATCCATACCGCCCATTTTTTGGCCTGAATCGGATACCGATGACGCACCCAAAGCCCAAGAATCAAAGGCAGTCCAAGTAACAAACCCACCAGAATAGCCATAGACCAAACATCAACAGTAACTTCCTGAATTAGGCCAGATCCTGGAGTCCATAGGGAAGCATACAAGGTGAAATTTAAAGGGGTCATGACCACGGCGACAGCGGTAGCTAAGGCTGTTAAGGAAATGGACAAGGCTGTGTTTCCCTTGGCTAGCTGAGTGATGAAATTTGACACATTCCCCCCTGGACAGGCAGCGACCATAATCATGCCCAACCCAACGCCTGCAGGTGGACTCAACCAAGAAACAAGCAAAAAAGTGACCAAAGGAAGCGCCACAAACTGACTGACTAATCCGGCCAAAACTGGTTTGGGAGCCCTCCAAAGTTGTTTAAAATCACCGATAGTTAGGTTTAAAGAGATCCCAAACATGACCAGACCCAACGCCATATTCATCACCCAGAGTGAATGTTCATCAAACTGAATGTGTGCCTGATCTAAATAAGGGGCTTCAATCATGCTATAGGTAGGCCATTGGCCACTGGTTGTTGGGGCTGAAGCAGCACTACCTGATGGCCTGAAACACTTCCCAGCACCAGACATTCACTCATGAAATTTCCAATCTGTTTGGGAGGAAAATTAACCACTGCGATGACTTGTTGACCTATTAATTGTTCCGGAGTATAAACGACCGTAATCTGAGCGGAACTCTTTTTGTGACCCAAAGGTCCAAAATCAATCCACAATTGATATGCTGGGTTTCTTGCGCCCTCAAATACTTTGGCCTCAACGATCGTTCCGACCCTCAAGTCAAGAGTGGTAAAATCAGCGTATTCAGCCATAGGTTTACTGTTCATGGATCAATTTAATTCCTTGTTCTATTTGAGCTAAATGGTGATCCCCATGCCAAGCATAAAGTGCAGAGGTTAACGCCAATGATCTGGTCTGTAAACCCTCTGGATGAACGTATGTTCTATTCCATTGTTCCCAAGACATGCCTTCCATTAACAACGACCATTTATGATGCAGCGCATGGAGTAAATGAACAGCATCTACCATAGGACCCTTTGCGTCTGGCAACTGTGCCCAGGAATTTTCATCATATGCTTTAATCAATGGATTATCTTCAGTAAGGGCCCACTTAAAGCGAATGAACGCATTCATGTGCGAATCTGCAAGGTGGTTTACCAACTGAACATAAGTCCATGCGCCAGGCCTGTAGGGCTGATTCCAATCCATATTTGGGTGTTGATTGAGGACCGTATTAAGTTTTGTTCCCAGCATCTTAATGCGTTCAATCCATAAACTAATGTCCTGCTCATTGATTTGGGCGGGTGGCTGAAAGCGGCCAATTGGATAGACTAGGTACTTGCTTTGCATAGGACAATGTATGAATTATGAGGTTGATAAAATTAATTTATAAAAGATAACTGATTGAAATCAAATTAATTCGATTATTTAAGTCTACCTTTGGGCTTTATTTAATTATTTTAATTTTTTCTAATGAACACAGGAACAGTAAAGTTCTTCAATGACACCAAAGGTTTTGGTTTTATTAAAGAAGACGGAACAGACAAAGAACATTTCGTACACATTTCAGGCTTGATCGATGAGATCCGCGAAGGTGATGAAGTGGAATTTGAACTGGAACAAGGTAAAAAAGGTTTGAACGCAGTGAACGTCAAAGTGATCTAATCTCAATATCTGTACAAAAGTAAAAAGCCTGTCTCGCGACAGGCTTTTCTTTTTTTAGCGAACATCAATCAATTGGACGTCAAATACAAGAATAGCATTGGGAGGAATTACCCCGCCAGCACCCGCACTGCCATAACCTAAATCAGAAGGGATAACAAAACGCGCCTTATCGCCTACCTGAAGCAATAAAATTCCTTCATCCCAACCTGAGATTACTTGGCCTACACCTACCACAAATTCAATAGGCTCTTTGCGTTTGTAGGAAGAATCAAAAACCTGTCCATTGGCCAGAGAGCCTTCGTAATGAACACTTACTTTTTTTCCTTTTTGGGCGGAAACTCCGTTGCCTTTCTCGATAATTTGATAGCGTAATCCACTAGCTGTTTCTTTAAATCCAGCAGATAGTTGATCTAGTTCCGCTTTTTGTGCTGCTTTCGCTTCCGCCAAGCGTTTTAGTCTTGAGCCCTCAAAATTGCGAAAAGCCTCAACAGCGTTCCAAGAAGCAGCCTCAGCACCAATGCGCTCAATAACCACTGAAGACAAGGTATCCCCTTGAGCCACGGCATCAACAACCTCTTGACCTTCAACTACATGCCCAAAAACGGTGTGTTTTCCATCCAACCAAGGTGTCGGCACATGGGTGATAAAAAATTGAGTGCCATTGGTTCCAGGACCAGCATTGGCCATAGACAACACTCCTGGAGCATTGTGTTTTAACTCCGGATGAAATTCGTCATCAAACTTATATCCTCCATCACCGGTTCCGGTACCCAGAGGACATCCACCTTGAATCATAAAATCAGGGATGACTCTGTGAAACTTCAAGCCATCGTAGTAAGGTGTTCCTTGAGGTTTCGCTGTGTTTTCAAGTTGACCCTCGGCCAGTGCAACAAAGTTGCCTACAGTACCTGGGGTTTTGTCGTGGGTAAGCTTTACCCGAATAGTTCCTTTTTGGGTGGAAAAAACCGCATAAATTCCTTCTTGCATGGATAATTTCATTTATAAGGGGCAAAGATACAAAAACATGAGTGTCTAGGGCTGAACACCGTATTGATCAAACAAATAAATCAAACTAGCCATCGCCGCTGTCCCCAAATCTAATTCTCTTTTATTGATGTGCTCAAAAGTATCGTTAGCCGCATGGTGGTGAACAAAATAACGCTGGCTATCCGGTTTAAGTCCTGCCAATACCATCTTGGGATAATGAGGCGCTAGAGGGCCTATGTCTGCTCCTCCACCTCCTCTTTTGAACGAATCAATTAAATAGGGCTCAAAAAGAGATGACCAGGATTTAATTTGGGCCCACTGGGTATCTTGTGCGGTAAATCCAAATCCTCTAGGAGTAAAACCACCTGCATCACTTTCTAGTGCCATGACATGTTTTTCCCCTTTCTTCACCGCTTGTGCAGCGTATTCCATCCCTCCTTTTAATCCGTTTTCTTCATTCATAAACATCACCGCGCGAATAGTTCTTTTTGGCTGATAGCCCAATTGTTTAAATAGCGCTAATACACCCATGCTCTGCACGCATCCCGCCCCATCATCATGGGCGCCGGAACCTAAATCCCATGAATCCAAATGTCCCCCTATGGTAATGATTTCGTCAGGGAACTCACTGCCTCTAATCTGTTCTGCCCTGACTTAGCTTTTTTGACCACAATATCCACTAAAAAACAGGACACAAACAAAACGCAAAGAAACAGGCGCTCTTTTTATCTGACCCTAATTCTTCTTCCTGCGCTGGGAGCCATTTCGTCTTT
>JALQVG010000021.1 GCA_023260435.1 Flavobacteriaceae bacterium
ACCACCTGAAATTTAAGTCATTTAGGTAATGTTACTTAAATTTGTTAGCTTAGATTATTCTATGTTACTTATCAAATGAACTCAGCTAAATCATCTACGATCCAGCTATTTTTATTAGTTGGTTTCTCCTTGGTGTCTGCACTGTCCAAGGCACAAAACACGAACTTTCTATATCGGGCAGATAACGGAAAAACCATTATTGCAGGACCCGAGGCAGAGACTGGCGGTTATTATACCTTAGACTCCATATCCTATTTGGTCGTTAACGACTCCTTGTTGAGAGAACTCGCCAAAGAACGCAAGGACCTATCAAAAACAGTAACTACTCGAGTGACAGACATGAGTTTTTTATTGTTTAAATGGACAGACTTTAATCAAGATATTAGTCACTGGGACGTAGGTCAGGTAACTGACTTTAGTTGGATGTTTGGTTACTTAGAAGTGTTTAATGGCGATTTGAGTCATTGGAACCTAAGCAGTGCCAAAACGCTTTCCGATATGTTCCACGGAACCCTTTCATTTCAAGGTGACCTAACCAACTGGGATGTCTCGAACGCAACGATGTTTAACGGCATGTTTCACAACAGCCATTACAACCAACCACTAAATAGCTGGGATACGAGTAACGCCATAAATACCAGTGGCATGTTTGACGACAATATTTTCTTCAATCAACCCTTGGATCAGTGGGACGTTTCCCGAGTCGAAATGATGGGGGGTATGTTTGCAGAAGCGGTTGCCTTTAACCAAGATATCTCCAAATGGAATACATGTAATGCGCGTGATATGACCAATATGTTTAGAAATGCGAACTCATTTACCGCAGATTTATCCGGATGGTGTGTGCCATTGATGGAGCAGAGGCCGGAGAATTTTGCCACTAAAAATTCCTTTAAAGAACCGAACTGGGGATACAACACAGCTGAATCTGTACCCTACAGCGCTACAGCTTTGGGGATTTTAGGAATCGCGGGTATAGGAGCAGCGGTGTGGATGATCCGTAAAAGGAAACAGAAAGTGACTGAGATAAGTATTGCCCAATCTTTGATTGAAAAAGCTAGATCTCTAGGTCGACAAGATCTATCCCGAGAAGAATTGGACGAAGTATTTGGCATCGCCGACAAAGCCTTTGAAGCCCAAAAAGTGTATCGATCAAGAATGCTGAAAGATATAGAAACAAAACACCCAGGATTATTGCGCAGAGAAAGAGACCCAAAGGACAAAAGGTCTTATCGATACTTTATCCACATTGTTGATATAAGTAACAAGTAAATTTTAAATGTTACCGATGAATAAAAACATATGGATTACCGGTGCTTCTTCCGGAATTGGCGCTGCATTGGCTGTTGAATTATCCGCTCAGGGACATCATCTTTTGCTCAGCTCACGCAGAGTGGAGGAACTAAAAAAAGTGCGAGAATCGTGCACCTATCCAGAACGCGTTCAAATTCTCACTATGGACATGGAAGATCCAGAAAGTCACCAAGCAATGGCTGATCAGGCATGGTCGTTGATGTCAGGCGTTGATGTGGTCATCCACAACGCTGGGGTAAGCCAACGGTCTCTGGCACATGAAACTGATTGGCGGGTCGATGAACGATTGATGCGGATCAATTACTTGGGAACGGTATCTTTGACCAAAGCCCTTCTGGGTCGAATGTTGGATCGTGGTCGTGGACACTTTGTGGTGGTGACTAGTCTGACCGGAGTCATTCCATCCCCATATCGGTCTGGATATTCCGCCTCCAAACATGCCCTACATGGATTTTTTGACAGTTTGCGGGCGGAACTGGAAGACCAAGGGATTTCGGTTACTATAATAGCTCCTGGATTTGTGCAAACTCAGGTATCCGTAAATGCATTGACCGGTGATGGCACTTCACTCGGAGTGATGGACGATGCGCAGGCTCGGGGAATTTCAGCACAACGTTGCGCTGCCGAGATTGTCCAGGCCATGAATCGACAAAAAAGAGAAGTATACGTTGGAAGAGAGTCCTATGCGGCTTATGTGAAAAGGTATATGCCTGGGCTTTTTGCCCGACTGATCAAAAAAGCTAAAGTGCGCTAGTGGGTCGGTCTGTTTTACAAAAACAAGTTGAGCATCAGAAAAAAAACAGCCTGAATGATCAGTAAACTGCTGGCAAACTCATGAGTATTGACTTGTTTAAGCTGTAGGTTAACGCGCAACAGAACAGCGCTAACGACAAACCAGCACAGGTAATTAAACAAAGGGATATCCCCGTTACTCCAGGTCCAAAAGTCTAGTTTTACCGCTACAGGTTCTAAAATAAAATCGAAAAAAGTCGCTAAAGCTGCACCGCCAAGAACGACCATGGTGGTCGATGTTGCCCGTGACAACGGAATAGTTAATTTGTTTTTAATCAGCTCAATGCTGTGAAGCAAAAAAGATCCGGAGCAGTATACAATCACAAACCAATTAAGACCGATCAGCCAGGGTACTCCTAGAATTTTTGGTCCCAGTACTGGGCCGTACTGATACTCGCCAAAAAGCAGACCAGTATTCACCCCAATGATCTCTGTCGCCATACTGATGACAAAGGCGATGGCAAAGGACAGCAAAAAGTTTTTGAGGGACTTTAGTTGGGTATTGGCCAGTAGTAAAAACATAAACAACAGCACCAAAGGTGTACTGCTGACAAACCAATCTTTATAAGGTGTAAAGAGAATACCCAACACGCCTGTAGCATGAAATAGCAGCGCTAAAAACAGGGGGTTAATTTTTTTCATGTACAGAATTATTCGGTGAAATATGCGTTTTGTATTTGTTTTGGACTAAATCCGATACTATGGCTGCTCCGGACAAACATAGCGGTATGCCGCCACCTGGATGTACGCTTCCACCTACAAAATACAGGCCATCAATAGCCTTGCTGTAGTTGGGATGCCTCATAAATGCTGACATCCTGCTGTTGGAACTAGTTCCGTACAGTGAACCCATATAGGAAGCTGTTTTTGACTCGATAGTCACGGGGCTAAGGACTTCTGAAACGGTTATATAGGATTCGACTTGATCCCCCAATACCCTGTTTAATTTCTGGATAATCGCTTGACGATAAAACTGTTCCAATGCCGCCCAGTCTTGGCCGGTATTGGCGGGAACATTGATCATCACAAACCAGTTTTCTTTCCCTAAAGGAGCGTGAGCTCCTGGCTCCATTTTGTCCGTTATATTGACATAAACGGTCGGATCAGCATACGGCAATCCTGTGTGAAAAATCGCTTCAAATTCTGCTCGGTAATCTTTGCTAAAAAAAATATTGTGCAACCCCAATGCGGGAAATGATTTATTCATCCCCCAATAAAAAATAAGCGCGCTGCTACTTCTCTCCTGTTTTTTTACCTGTGCAGCCTTGATGTTGTTATTCAACAACTGTTTATAGGTGAAGTAGACATCCATATTGCTCACCACCACATGGGCCTGGTGAAACACCTCATTGACCAGCACGCCCTTTACACGATCATTTTCAACCACAATCTGCTTCACGGATTGACCCAATGAAAACTCAACCCCTGTTTTCAATGCTAAACGATATAGGGCATTCGTAATGCTGATCATGCCCCCTTTAGGATAATGAGCTCCCTCATTGTGTTCCAAATGCGCAATCAAAGAAAGCATGGCTGGAGCTTGGTAAGGATTGCTGCCGTTGTAGGTCGCAAATCGATTAAACAACTGAACTAATTTGGGGGACTTAAACGAGGACTGGTTGTAGTCATTTAAGGATTTAAAAAGATAAGCCCATTTAAAGTTACTTATGGCTTTGAAAATTGGAGCTTTTGTTAGGGTCTGAACAGTGTGTAACGAATAGCTTAAAAAGATATTGGCTATGTTGCGATAGGCTAAAGATGCGCGATGAAGATACCTAGAGATATTTTCTGAGGGCTCATCTGTTTTTTCCAACAACTCTTTGGCAAATGCCTCTGAATCAGTAAAGGCTTTGATGCGCACGCCATCCTCATAAAAATAAGTACAGGCGACTTCAAGTTTTTCGTAGGAAAAGTAGGGTGCAATCGGCTCTTTGGCCAAGGCAAATAATTCTTCGATCAACCGAGGACTCGTAAATAAGCTCGGACCCGCGTCAAACTTAAATCCGTCGATTTCGAAATGGGTTAATTTCCCGCCGGGATAATCGTTTTTCTCAAAAACCTGAACGTTGAATCCTTGGAGCTGAAGCCTAATGGCCGTAGCTATTCCGCCCACACCTGCACCTATAACAATCGCTTTTTTTGAAGACACCTGGGATCAATATTATTGAGTGTACAAATTTAGACAACTTAGGAGCACCAAAACTTTATAGTTCATCATATTTTACGCACTTATTGCGGGGCGGCAGAGGAGTGGTCACTGACGATCTTCCAAGTTCCCTCTATGCGGCGCAGCAACAAGGTAAAGTATCCTGTGGGTGTATCGTCTTCTCTAGTCAAGGTATATCGACCGATCAGTTGAAGGGTATTTTCATCCCATTGGGTCATGCGCAAAAAATCAAAATGCAATTTACCCATCGCAGCCCGATCGGGATAGCCCTTTACATATCCTGCCCATGTGTTTTCATAACCATAGGTAGGCCCGCGACCTCCCACAAAAACCAAATCATCGGAGACCCAGTATCCCTCCATAAATGCAGCTAAATCTCCCCTATTCCAAGCTGCTTCTTGGGCGCGCATCATCTGGGTCACGGCTTGGGCAACTTCGGGTTCTGGCGCAGACTGGGCCCTGAGGCTTTGTAAAAAAACAACAGAGAAAATGATGAGTACGTATAATTTATTCATGGTGCTTGCTAAAGTACTGTTCTATAATTATTTTTTTGTTTTGGCGTACGTGAGCTAAATAGGCCTGAGCTACGGAAGATAGCTTTTTATTCTTTAGCCAGATCAACCTCCAATTGGTGGTAATGGGGAGTCCAGGACTGTCAATGATATGCAACTGCCCCCGGTATAATTCATTTTTAATACCGATCACAGGTAAGATCGAATAACCCAAACCGGCGATTACTGCTTGTTTTACCGCCTCGTTAGAGGTCAGCTTTAGCCCCTTTCTATCTGTGCGTTTGCTGAAATAATGATCCATAGCTACTCGGGTAGCCGAGCCTTCTTCTCGATAAATCAAAGGGCGATTAGGATCGAACTCAGTGGTATTTCCCACTAAGAACAATTGGTTTTGCATCAGCAACTCTTCTTCCACGTCAAGTTGTGTAGGCAGAACCGAAACCAAAGCAAAATCTATCGCATTATCCGCTAGGCTCTTGATCACCTTAGTCTTGTTGGACACATCCATCGTCAAATCAATACCGGGGTGATCTGCCAAAAAATCAGTCAGAAAATAGGGCATAACATACTTACCCGTGGAGGCAGATGAGATGCGCAACTTGCCCGCAATTAGACCACTGTATTCTTTCGTTTTGTATTTAATGGCATCCGCTTCTTGCAAAATATTTTGTGCAATTTCTGCTATGGTTGTCCCAAAATCCGTGATGTACAGCTTTTTACCCAAGATCTCTACCAAAGGGAATTCGAACTGACGTTGAAAATTTTTCAACTGAATCGAAAGAGCAGGTTGGGTCATGTGCATGGCCTCGGCGGCCTTAGTGATGCTCTTATAACGTACTACCTCCGTAAATATCTGTAACTGATGCAATGTATAATTCATAACATATATTTATGTCAAAGATATAAACGATATATATAAATATATGCTCAATTCATCATTTATTTGACAAAAAAGAACCGATGCAATTCAAAAACAGAAAGATGGTCATCGCCACCATGCACGGGAAAGAAGCCGTCATCGCACCACTGTTTAAGAGACATTTTCAAGTACATCCCATCCTACCTAAAGACTGGAATTCAGATTTACTGGGAACGTTTAGTGGAGAAATCCCCAGAGTTGTGAGCCCTTTAGAGGCGCTGAGGATCAAGTGCGCACAAGCGATGAAAAATACGGACACCGATTTAGCGGTAGCCAGTGAGGGCTCGTTTGGTCCACACCCAAGCATACCATTTATTCCAATAAATACTGAGGTAATGATGTTTGTGGACTTAAGAAATAAACTTGAGGTAACAGCCACAGTGCACTCGTTGGAAACCAACTTCAACAGCCAAATGATTGAGGATCTTGAGGGGCTCGAGCTATTTATCAGGCAAACACAATTCCCCTCACATGGGCTGATCTTGAAAAGGCCACATGGGGAGAAACCTGTTTTTCTCAAAGGGATTACCCAAGAAGATCAATTGAAAAAATACGTTCAAATACTGATTAATCAGGAAGGATCTGCCTGGGTGGAAACCGATATGAGGGCAATGATGAATCCCTCACGCATGAAAACCATTGGTCAATGCGCAGAAAAGCTGGTATCCCATATACACATGAAATGCCCTCAATGCAAGACACCTGGATTTTCTCCAGATAAACCCCTTCATGGGCTGCCTTGTGCGCAGTGCGGACAACCCACTAGTTCTGTGATGGGTTGGCTTCATCGTTGCGCTCGTTGCGGATACCAACAATTGGAACACCATAAAGGGGGGAAACTTTTAGAAGATCCCGGGTATTGCACTTTTTGTAATCCATAAATATTAATTATATAATACATAATAAACATATATAAAAATAAATCAACCCGATGTAACAACTTTGCCGCCAAAAATGAATCCACTCAAAAGATTTTTTATCTCATGCTTGCTAGCCCTGTGGCTGATCGCGCTCCTTTGGCTAGAAATAGATCTGTTTGCTGAGGCCTTTTGTGCCAGCTTTATCATCATAGTTGCTATGTGGATACGTGAGAGAAACCTAAAACAACCCTATGAACAAACAAAAAATTAAATCAAAAGTTTTGGACCTTTCACTGTTGGAAGGAAATTTTGAAAAAAAGGAATTGAACCAACTACTCGTTCAATGGATTTCACAACAGATCAATCAGTGTAAAATAGATCGTTGGGCGGCCTGGGAAAGAAATCATCAGGTAGACACCACTGCTTTTGACTTACAAATCGAAAAATTGAGGGAACAGCGCACGATTATAGAATCGTACTTAAGCGGTATTGAGCCGACAAGCAAGGACAAGATTGCCGCGCAAATCAATGTTCAACTTAAGGCTTAATCAATTTGGAATGGAATTTATTGGCTGACAACTTCAGCAACCCTGCTTTACTTTTTTTTATACTTGGCTTGATGGCCGTTCAATTAAAAAGCGACCTGTCGATACCGGAACACTCCTCAAAATTCATCACTTTATACCTGTTGTTTTCAATTGGTTTTAGAGGTGGGCAAGAACTGGCCCACAGCTCTATGGATGCTGAAATGATCGGGACATTGGCGGCGGGGATATTGGCCTCAGCACTCGTACCTCTCTACACGTTTTACCTGCTCAAAAGAAAATTAGGTATAGAAAATGCAGGAGCTATTGCTGCCTCTTACGGATCTGTCAGCGCGGTTACCTTCATCACTGCAGTTGCGTTTTTAGAGACACATCAGATTCACTTTGGCGGGCATATGGTGGCCGTAATGGCCTCTATGGAAGCGCCCGCTATTGTAACGGGAATGCTATTGATTTCCTTACATCGCGAAAAACAAGCCCATGAAATCCACATCTCGCAAACAGTCAAACACGCCTTTACCAACGGCAGTGTATTTCTGATTTTAGGGAGCTTGCTCATTGGGTACATAACCAGTGATGCTCAAGCAGAAGGTATCAAGCCATTTACCACGGATTTATTTAAAGGTTTCTTGGCGATATTTCTTTTGGATATGGGGATTACCAGCGGAAAAAAATTGAAATCCTTTTGGAAACACGGTTGGTTTACCGTGGTGTTTGCCATTGGAATTCCCCTGATTAACGGATCGTTAATGGCCTTTGTCAGTGATCTATTTATGGCTTCTGAAGGAAATCGATTGTTGTTATCCGTACTCGTAGCAAGCGCCTCATACATTGCCGTGCCGGCAGCCATGCGTCTGGCTGCGCCAAAAGCAAACCCAGGAATCTATATTCCCATGGCTTTAGCAGTAACCTTTCCGATGAATATTATCTTTGGAATACCCTGGTACCTCTACTTGATTCACCTAACCATATAAGATTAGGCAAAACTGGCTCTTTTGAGCTTGTCATTCAATGCGGAGCCCAAACCCTGTTCAGCGAACCAAGTGGTGACAATTAAATCAAAATTTTGTTCATCCAACTGGTCCAATACTCGATAAAAATGGTGGGCTACACTCACAAGCGAGGGATCATCTGACCAATAAAAAACATCGGCAGGGATTGATTCAAATACAGGCATAGGCTCTTGGGCAACTATAGCGATACGCCCATATTTTTCGGAAAGTTGGCGCACCTCATCCCATCGATCAACTACTAAAAGAGGTGTTTTCGGAGCGTAATGCTTGGGGTACATCCCAGGAGCCAAGACCTCCTTGTGGGTCCCTGGCCTAAACAATACATCTGGACAGACCTCCTTGAGCTGGTCGAGGGTGATGGAGCCTAAGCGAAATACCTCAGGGATACCCTCAGCTGTAAAGCCCACAATGGTAGATTCTATACCCAAGTTGCAATCGCCTCCATCCAACACCAAGGGGACTTGGTCGCCTAAATTGCGGACGACATGATCCGCAGAGGTCGGACTCAAGGTACCAAAAAGGTTGGCGCTTGGAGCTACTATTGGGTTGGGGTATGCCTCGAGCAAAGCCAGAGCCACTGGATGGTTAGGTACCCGAACGGCAAAAGTGGATTTGCCTGCTGTAATCTGATCAGGTATGTGCTCTTTTTTGGGCAAAACCAAAGTCAGGGGGCCTGGCCAAAACACCTTGGCTAATGCTTCCGCTTGGGGATAAAAAACCAAAGCGTGAGATTGAGCATGTGCCAAAGAGGCCACATGGAGAATTAAAGGATTGAAACTGGGGCGTTTTTTAACCCTATAGACCTCAGCCACTCCCTGAGGATTTAGGGCGTCCGCTGCCAGACCGTAAACCGTTTCGGTAGGCATACCTATCACTCTTCCTGAGCGAAGCAGATCACAAGCCGATTGAATATCACGAGAAATCACCCGGCAAATGTACCCTGGACTGAGGGTAAAATCCAAGGATGGGCCTATTATTTTTTATGCACGTGATAAATGTATTAAATGAAAATAATCTGTTATCGGGGGGTAACTTTGAAAACAAAATTTTTGACCTATGAAACAGATTGCTTTTTTACTATCGATGTGCTTGATGGCTAGTTGTGCAGTAATCAGACCCGGAGAGGCTGGTGTAAAACAACGATTTGGACATTTTTCTGAAGGAGTAAAAACTGAAGGGTTGGTGTTTTTTAATCCGATCACCTCTAAAGTGGTCAAGGCATCCATTCAAACCAACAACATCGAGTTGTTTTTAAACCTGCCCAGTAAAGAGGGGTTAAGTGTTGATTCTGAAATCTCCATTCTTTACCGTTTAGAGACCGAAAAAGTACCCCAGGTGCTTCAAGAGATCGGCAAAGACTACAAGTCCATCATTACCAGTGTCTTTAGATCAGCCTCGGCAGATGTTTGCGCCCAGTTTTTTGCCAAAGACATGCACTCCGGGAAGCGGGCTGATATAGAGTACTCTATTAAAGGAAAAATGGAAGAAACCTTGGCCAACCAGGGTATTATCATCGAAGCCGTACTGCTCAAAAGCATACAATTGCCTAGAGGTTTGTCCTCTTCTATCGAGCAAAAACTCCAGGCAGAACAAGACGCGATGCGTATGGTTTTTCTCCTAGACCAATCCAAATTAGAGGCGGAGCGCAAAATCATCGAAGCTACTGGTGAGCGCGATGCCCAAAAGATATTGGCCGAAGGCCTCACTGATGAAATCATCAAAATCCGAAGCATTGAAGCTTTTATCGAGCTTTCAAAATCCAACAATGCCAAGGTAATTATCAGTGATGGACAGGCCCCCTATCTAATCAATGGGGTAAAAGAATAGGGGTGACCTTATTGTTTGTTTGTTAGTTAAGTTGTGTTAAAGCACCCCTAGTGGGTGCTTTTTCTATTCGTATAACTTAATCCATTCTACTTGCTGATGTGCATCAAATTTAACCACCAAACTGCGCAATTTCATCGACCAAAACCCAAATGCCTTGACCTGATCTATGGTGTAATAATAGTGATTGTTTTCAGAACGTGTCTCTGGACCTAACAAACGCAGTACCTCAGTCTTTGAAAGTGACCTCAATTCTTTACTGTACAATACCTCTCGATAAATTTCAGGTCTAAAAGGGTACGCATCTCCCTCTTTTTTTTGCCACTTCTGGGAATCAAATGGCATGGGAAAATCTTCCACTTGTGGCTCTACTCCCAAACTATGTGACCTGTGATTCACTGGTTTACGGTGTTCCGCATTTTTCAAGTCCCCGTCTTTATCCGAAGCACAAGCGAAACAAACCACACATATCAGACAGTAAAATCGACGCATTATTTATTTTTTTGTTGAGGAAAGCAATGTTAATCTTTCTGATTCTGGGAATCGCTCAATGGCATACCGAATAGTTGTCCTAGGCAGTTGTTTTCCCCACTGCTCAAGAAAACTGCGCAACACCGCTACATCTCTTTTTCCAACTTCGCGAAGCATCCATCCACACGCCTTATGCATCAATGATTCAGGATCGTCTTTTAATGTCAGGCAAAACGATAGTATTTCTTCAAAACGATCTTTTTTGATCAAGTGCCAACAAGCAACCACGGCTATGCGTCTGGTCCACAAATGATCGCTTTTTACCCAGTCATACAAGACCTCGGTGCCGAATTGGGCGCTATGCTCACCAACAATGATATGAGCGCTTAAATCGACTAAGTCCCAATTATTAATGCGCTCAAAATGATGGGTGTAAAATTCGTACACGGTGTTTCTCTCTGACGCTGTTTTGGCTTTTTTGAATTGCTCTACCAAGATCAATACGCCCACCATGCGCACCTCATGAACCTGATGATCCAATAGTGTGTGTACTTCTTTTAGGGGTAGTTTAGTGTACTGCTTGGCAATTGCTCTTGCTTGGGGATTGCGCACACCCCAGAAAACATCTCCAGCACCGTATTGACCCGGATCTGTTTTAAAAAACCTTTGAGCTACTTCAGCATATTTTGGGGTTCCTGCAGCTTTAACAACTTCAATAACTTCTGACGCAGATAGAGTTAGAACCATTTTTTAAATTTAAAGTAGGATAACACGCCTACAAAAGTAAGTGCCATGACTCCCAAAACGATATAGTATCCATTGGGGGATGAAAGCTCGGGCATGTATCTAAAATTCATCCCGTAAACACCCGCCAAAAAGGTCAGGGGAATAAATGTAACTGAGAAAATAGTGAGCGTTTTCATCACCTCATTCAGCTTTTGACTCTGAAGGCTGTACATCAGGTTTACCGAACTTTCAATCTCTTGAATCTCAAAATCGATTTCAGAAAGCAAAATGGCACATTGTTCCTTGAGTTCTGCAAAATATTTTTTGTGCACTTGATGGTTGTCGATAGATTCTAACTTCAAACATATCTCTCTCAGTGAGGTTCCAGCTCTTTTTATTTTAATTAATTTCTTTTTGCTTTTTTCCAACCGCAGCATCACCTCAGTGGTTGGCTCGGTATGTAGCAATCGAGACATGTCCCATTCTTTCTGTGTTAACTTTCGAAAGGTCGCTTTGTAATTTTCTACGATGGACTCCAAAATCAAATAAAATAAGTAATCAGTGCCTTGTTTGCGCACCACGCCTCGATCAAATTCTATGCGCTCACGAATCCAACCGAAATAGTCTCCTTTTTTTTCTTGAATACTCCAAAGCACTTGGTGATCAAACATGAAATACATCTGCTCGGATCCCAGGTTTTTTTGATCTGTTTTCAAGATGCGGATGGAGGCAAAAAGAGTTTGGTCTATATGAAGTAATTTATTGGCGTGCTCTGGAGCACCCAATAATTTAATTAAAAAATCGTCCCAGGAAAGCCCCTTGATCAACTGGGCAAATTCATCCTGATAATTCAATCCATAGGTGTTGATCCAGCAAACAGCACTGTTGGCCAAGTGTTCTCGAGCATACACTTGATCAGCAAAAGGATGGGTTTCATACAGCCCCTTTTGGTAGTGTATTACGGAGGTGTTTTGGGCAAATTCGTTCATCAATCCACTTATTTGCCACTAATTTAGCAGAAAAAGTAACCATTTGCCTTATTTATTCGTCTATAGATGTGTAGACCAAGTACATGAATTTGACCAACCACGAAAAGTCCCTCACCGATCTGATCCAACAGGCACGTCTCCACGAACGAAAAGCCCAAGCGGAGCTCTTTCATCGTTTTGGGGCCAAAATGCTGGGGGTTTGCAGAAACTACATCAAAGACACCCAACACGCAGAAGAGGTAATGCTCGATGGGTTTTTTAAAGCATTGACAAAAATTGACCAGTATAAAAATGAAGGAGCTTTCGAGGGATGGTTGCGGCAAATCATGGTTCGAGAATGCCTGAGCTGGCTCCGTTCAAAAAAAGAACTATTGATCGAGCAAGATATCGACGAGCTCTATTCGCTGGGTATATCTGCTGAGGTAGAATCTACCTGGACAGAACAAGCGCTTGCCGAATGGGTCGATATGCTGACACCTGGATGTAAGGTGGTATTTATGCTTTTTGTCGTTGAAGGTTATAAACACGATGAAATTGCCCAGATGCTCGACATTACCTCAGGTGCCTCAAAGGCTCAATTAAACAAAGCTCGAAAGGCTTTACAGATTCAATATAGGGAATCCAAAAAAGAACTTTATGCCACACAAAGAAACTAATCCTAACCGACAGACAGACGGCTTAAACCCTCTGTACACTGCCCTAAAAGAGCGGTCTGTAACTCCGTCTGAAGATGCTTGGAAGCGCTTAGTAGAGCGCCTAGACCAAAATCAAAAAAGCAAGCGAAAAAATAGAGGGCTCATACCCCTATGGACATGGAGTGCTGCTGCAGCTTTGGTTATTGGGCTGATCTTTTGGCCGAAAACCGTGTTAGAAACAACCAACACAGTCCTATCCAAGGATCCGTTGCCTGGCAGAAACCAGTTTGTTATACCCCAACAAAACGCAACCTCCAAACCCATTGATTCGGAAATGGTTTTGATTGAGTCCTCTAGGACTAGTCAAAACAAACAAAATAAGTCGCTAACCGCAATTAGTGACCCAATCACTACCTTATCCGTTACCGAACAAGCACAAGAAAATATTACTGTTCCCAACCAACTGGAATTGGCGGTAGATCTCGTGGATAAACGAGCATTGGCTGCAGAGGTGGAGGCAGAACTGATGATTGAACAAGCGATTAGTCGGCGAAAGTTGCTCGCGACACCAGGAGAAAAAGTAGATCCTTATGGATTGTGGCTTGAAGCAGAGGAATCTATTCAACCGCAGAGGTATTTGCCCGTGATTGACTTATTAAAAACTGGATATGCTTCTGTAAAAACAGCCGTAGTCCTTCAAATAAAATAAAAACCATAAAGAGAACACCGATGAAAAAACAGATTTTTATTACCCTAGCCGCTGTATGGCTAAGCGTAGGCTCAGTATTAGCCCAAGAAAAGAAAGGGATTACTGATTACGCCAGTGCCTACAACACCATTGAACAGGAAGAAAAAGAAGCGCTAAAATCCGCATTGATGGCGATCAATGAACGATTGGAAAAAAAGTTGATTTCTGCGGAACAAGCCCAATTAGAAAAAGAAAAGTTGGCCGCCTTCCACGCAAAAAATATAGAATTGCGCTGGGCTATTTTAGACAACCAAAAGGCACTGGAGGAACACAGTGCTGCACTGGCTGAGAACAAAGAAGTTGCTTACTCTGATGCGGTACTCGACCAGAGGAGATTGGAATTGGAAAAAGCAGCAGCACGAACCCAAGAGCGTGCTGATTCAATTAGAGCTGTTTATGACCGTGAGCGTGAACGAATCGATCATCGTGAAGATACTCGGGAACATCAATCTGATCCATTTCAAGGTGATTGGTTTTCCAACCCAGGACCTGGCAGAGTACGGGTGGCTTGGAAAGACAGAAATGTGGATCAACGGGGAAATCAAGGACAAAACTACGTGTACTACAACACCAAGAGGTATGACGGAGCCGTGTTGGCCTTTGGTTTTAACAATGCCGCCAGTGAAGGGCAAGACATCAATGACTTACCCTTTAAATTAGGCGGGTCTGGTTTTGTGGAATTTGGCTACCAAGAAACCGCCAGACTGATTAGAAACAGCAACTTGATCAACATCAATTATGGAGCAACTTTGGTGTGGAATAAACTCAATATCAAAGACAACCAATATTTTGTCAACTATCGAGGACAAGTAGGCCTTGAGCCTTTCCCCTATCCAGTCAACAAAGTAAAATTCCGCACAACTCAACTGGTGTTTCCCGTCCACCTACAACTTGGCGGAGGAAGAGGACCTGTTCTTGGGGTAGGTGGTTTCGGCGGATTTACCTTGACCCATATGCAAAAAATAAAATATGAACGACAAGGTGATGACTTGAAAGACAAATTGAAAAATCAGTACAACGTCAACGAATTTGTCTACGGGGTAAGTGGGTACGTTTCTATGGGCGATGCGGCCCTATACGCCAAACTCTACCTATCTCCTTTGTTTAAAAATCAATTGGAGGACCTGCACACCCTGTCATTGGGGTTAAAGTTTGATTTGGATTAGGCCAAAGGGATTCACTGGGGTTGGCTGAGTTTGAGAATAAGATTATATTTAAGATCAAAACCAACCTCAGCCATGATCCCTAGGAGAACATTTATCCAAAAAACTAGTTTAGCCGGCGCAGCAGCTCTTTTGTTGCCTGGCTGTATATCAAACCTCAAGAATCCCCTGAAAACTATGGGGATTCAATTGTTTACAGTCCCTCTTTCGTTAAGTGCCGATGTCCGGTCTGGACTGGAACAACTGGCTGCCATGGGTTTCAATCAATTGGAACTTTTTGGTCCATATCCATTTAGCGACCCTGCTAATATTGCTTCTTGGAAAGCAGTTACCCCCATGCTTGGTTTTGATGGGAGTGGTTATTTTGGATTATCCCAAACCGAATTTCTGAATCTTGCCCGAACATTGGGTTTCAGCATCCCCTCCATTCACACGGATTTAGCTACATTGGAAAACAATATGGATGCTTTAGCGGAGGCTGCTCAGGCAGCTGGAGCAACTTACTTGGTGCTTCCTTCCATTCCAGAAGAATATAGAAAAGACTTGGACGGATACCGTTCTATGGCAGATCGCTTCAACAAAATCGGTGAAAAGGCGTTGGAGCGAGGTGTTCGATTTACCTACCACAACCATGGATATGGGCTTAAAGAAAAGGAGGGGATTACTCCTATTGATCTAATATTTTCAGGCACTGATCCTCAATCTGTGTTTTTTGAAATGGATATTTTTTGGACAATGGCCGGGGGAGCCGACCCTATAAGCTTGATGGAGAAGCATCCGAATCGCTATAAAATGATGCACCTTAAAGACATGAAAGAGCAGGTATATTTTGCCGAAGATGGGGACAATCCCTCGGAATGGATTCCCCTTTTTCCGTATATGTGTTCTGCTGGCCAAGGAGTGGTTGATTGGGATCGCCTGATCACTGTTGCAAAAACGAGTGGCGTGGAACATTTTTTTGTCGAGCAAGACATGGTAGCTAATCCGGAAATTGCCTTGCCACAAAGTATTGAATTTCTCAGCAAACGCTTATAAATGGAACTCTACGCTCAAGCACTTAGTTATGCCATCCCCTTTTTTCTGGTGCTTATTGTCCTAGAACAATGGATCGCCAAACGAAAAGGAATAGAAATCAATCGAGGTATGGATGTGATCTCGAGTTTGAGTTCCGGGATGACCAATACGCTCAAAAACCTAATGGGGCTCTCTGTAGTGCTGATTTCCTATGGTTGGCTGGTAAACCATGTTGCTCTAGCCCAAGTGACCCCCTCCTGGTGGGTGTATATGCTAGCTTTTTTGGGGATGGATTTTGTCGGGTATTGGAGTCATCGATTCGACCACAAAATCAATGTGTTTTGGAACCGCCATATCGTACACCACAGCAGCGAGGAATTCAACCTCAGCTGCGCTTTGCGTCAGTCGATCTCAGCGGTAGTCGGGATTTATTTTTTTCTGTACATCCCTATGGCACTGATCGGCATTCCACAAGAAGTAGTCGCTATTGTGGCCCCCCTACACCTGTTTGCCCAATTTTGGTACCACACCAGGGTTATCGATAAAATGGGGGTTTTAGAACACATCCTGGTCACCCCATCTCACCACAGAGTACACCATGCAATAAACCCTAGGTACCTGGATAAAAACCTCAGTCAGGTATTTATTTTTTGGGATAAACTATTTGGCACCTTTCAAGAAGAACTTTCGGAGGATCCGCCGGTTTATGGGGTAATCAAACCTGTAGGTACTTGGAATCCGATTTGGATCAACTATATGCACGCTTGGGCTTTAGCCAAAGATGCTTGGCACACAAAAAACTGGTGGGATAAAGTAAGGCTTTGGTGGATGCCCACAGGGTGGCGTCCCAGCGATGTCGCCGAAAAGTATCCGTGGATATTTACCGAAGATCCCAAAAACCAAATTAAATATGAAACAGCCCTCTCTCGCCCTGAAAAAGTGTGGGCTTGGACACAATTGGTGATTCACTTTGGTCTGGTTTTTCACTTGCTGATCGCATTTGCCCAATTCGAATACACCCAAGTGATCAGCTATGGGATATTTTTGATGGCCTCTATCATGGGATACACCGTTTTTATGGATAAAAGCAGGTGGGCACCCTACGCTGAGGCCCTGAAATTTGGTTTGGGTGTCGCTCTATTGTGGGGGTATCCTACTTGGTTTGGATTAGACCTGGTAGTCCCCCATGCATCGTCAGCAATCATGGCCTACCTTTTGTTGAGTTTGGCTTTGGCTTTTTATTTCCGTCGAAAAGATTAGTATTCCTGCCAGCCTTTACCCATAAGAATCTTGGGGGTACACTGCTGGATTCTCCTGAGCTGGGTCGCTGCTTGTTTCGCGCCTTGAAAATGCATCAGATAACTGCGCTGCCTGCCTGGGGTCAGCCTGGCAAATGCTTCTGCCAACTCAGGATTGGAGGCAAAATAATCTGTCAAAAAGGTGGGATAGGGGGCATTTCGCTGGTCTTGAAACACAATTTTTGCACCACTCATTTCCAACTTGACGGCTTCTTCTATGTAGTCCAGCACTGTGCGACTCAATTTTTCTACGTCAGCCAAACTTGTAAACACCAGATATCGAGCGGCTTGGCTATTGGGTCCCGGTTTAACCAGCAAACCTTCGGGGTCAGTGAGTAAGGCCCCCTTAAAAAATGAAACAACGACCTTGTCTTTTAGGGCAGACAACATCAATACATTTTTTCCATGGATGGTGTAACAAGGTGCACCCCATTTGAGTTGTTCTGTTAAAGTCGTAGTATGTAATACACGGCGCAGCGACCTCAACAACTCATTCCAGGGCACTACTTTACAACGGGGCGTACCCATCAGCGAACACCGACCGCAGCCCTGATCAAAAAACACATCTGCTTGCATAAGGATGGAAAAGTTGGTAACTAAAGCTACAGAAAAAGACCCAAGCAACAGGCTATATTTTAATACATTTGGCAAAAAAACAACACCGATTGAATGAAAAATAGCTGGTTTTTTTCTGTTGCGTTACTTTTAGTTACCTATTCGATTCAAGCACAATCTAGGTTTGAATTTTGGCCTCAAGGTCACATCAATGTACTGACTGACTTTGAAGGAGGCCTCTATGTAACCATGGGTGGGCCTAGTTTTACCCTAGTAAAAAAAGATCAGCTGCAAGCAGGAGTTCATTTTGCCCCCTCTCTGAGAATAAAACCAAGTGCACCAGAAGGCAGAGAAATAATGCCGCTTCAAGGACTTGGACTTTTTGTGATTGACCCCCATAAAAAAGTCAGGTATAACCTGCTCAGCTACTACGATAGTCCAGCCAAAAAATGGACAGCAGCCATAGGGATTGGTTTTTATTTTAACGCTAAGTAACATGAAGCAAGGAATGCCCGAGCAAGAGTTTAGAAAACTTGTCCGCAGTATAGGTTGGCTAGGTGTTTATCTCTTGGGAGCAGTCAGCGCTCTGTTTTTGGGACTTTTTATATTCATGAACCATAAGCCGACACCATCGATTACTGCGCCAACCATACCAACACAAATAGCTGCATTATCCATCGCTGAACGAATCGCTCAAAGCGGAGATGCCCAACTTCAAGATGGGTACGCATTTTTTGTACACACGGACGAAACCCTGGGCCCACAACAAGAAAATCCTGAGAGAAGAGTCACTGGGAACGGATTAAAATGTAGCTCTTGTCATTTAAATGAGGGAACACAGCCATTTGGACTTCCTCTAAACGGAGTGTCCCAGCGCTTCCCGCAATACCGCGGAAGAGAGGATAAAATAGGCACCCTAGCCGAGCGTGTCAACGGTTGTTTTGCGCGAAGCATGAATGGCAAAGCCCTGGACACTGCTCAATATGAGATGAAAGCCATCATTTCGTATATCGATTGGTTAGACCTGAATCAAGCAGGAACTGAGGCGCAGAAAGTTAAGGGATTAAAGCCGATTGAACTACCTAATCGCGCTGTAGATTTGGCCCATGGAAAAGAAGTATACGATCGAGCCTGCGCGCTCTGCCATCAAGGCAATGGACTTGGATTAAAAAATCAAGGGGCCATTAGTTATACCTATCCGCCGCTCTGGGGTCCAGATGCCTACAACAATGGCGCTGGGATGAGCAGAGTCATCACCGCTGCCCAATTCATCAAAAACAATATGCCTTTTGGGATCAACTATGAGAATCCTATCTTGACCGATGAAGAGGCCTATGATGTAGCTGGATATATCAACCAACAACCCAGGCCTCAAAAATCCAACCTGGAAAAGGATTTTCCCAACTTGGTCAAAAAACCGGTCTCCACCCCCTATCCACCTTACCTAGATCCCTTTCCCCAGAGTCAACACCAAATGGGGCCTTATCCTGAGATCATTGCCTATTACGCCAAGCAATATAAGGAGGAAAAGAAAAACTAATCCAGCAGACTAAAACAACTGAGGGACAAATTCCCTAAGGTAGATGCGCCAGTTACGCCATATGTGTCCGCCTTCAGATTCTCTGTAGACATAAGGCATCCCCAGTGCGTCGAGTTTTTGACGATAATCGACATTGGCCTGGTAGAGAAAATCTGTTTTTCCGATCGCCATCCAATACAAAGCAGTTCCGTTAGCTTTTTGCACCGCTAGTGTCTCATCTATGTTTTGGTAGACTCCGGCGGCATCTTGATCAGCCCTGGGCATGATGGCCGCAGAAAAAAGTCCCACATAGTCGTAGGTGTTAGGGTAAAGACGTGAAATGTGCATGGCGTGAAATCCACCCATGGATAGACCGGCAATAGCTCGATGTGCTTTGTCTTTTTTTACGCGGTACTGGGACTCAACAAAATTGACGATGTCTGGAAAAGAAGCCTCGTACTGACCATTCATGGTTCCAGGAATCATAAACTGAGGTTTGTAATATCCAAGATGGCCTGCGCCAGGTGCTGCATCTTGGATTACATTGCCATTGGGCATCACTACAATCATAGGTTTCGCATGTCCTTGAGCGATCAAATTGTCCATAATTTGCGCTGTACGACCTAGGGTCATCCAGGCCTCTTCATCACCTCCAGCACCGTGCAACAAATACAATACCGGGTATTCATGTCCGCTTTGCTCATATCCAGCAGGGGTGTAAATAGTCAATCTGCGATCCATTCCAAGACCTGGAGCATCATACCAACGGTGGGCCAATGTGCCGTGGGGCACATCCTGAACCGCATAATCTGCCGCAAAGTCTTGAGCTACCAAAAAAATATTTTTGGTGCTGGCCACATCCCTGATGTAAAAGGGATTGTTCGGATCTGTAGTCTCATAACCATCGACGATCACCGAATAGCTGTACAGTTCTGGGGCCAATGCAGGGGTTTCATACACCCAAAGTCCATTTTGATCTTTAGTCATCAAAGCTTTGATGGGCGCATCCGCTTCACCATAAGGCGTATTCACTTTTTCTGTCGGCAAAAAATCTCCCGTAATTCGCACCTCTTGTGCTAGGGGTGCATAAATGCGAAACACCACGCTTTGGTCTGATTTTACCTCAGGTGAGTTAATGTTTTGGGCATTAAACAGGGCTTCTTGGGCCTGTATTCCAAGGATAGATAGCAATGCACAGAGGTAAAAAAGAGTGTATTTCATCATTGAGTAGTTTACGATTTTTTAAAGGTTTGCATCAGGCGGTAAAAAAATAACGGCGTAATCAACAGGCCTGCAGAAAAGAATCCAATGGACCAATTGGTTATTGCCCAGCCAAAAAAATCACTGGTCATCCAGAGGGTATTGGCCATTAACCAAAAACCGATCAACAGGTGCTCCAAGCGCTGAAATGAACTTTTCGACACCCCTATCAGGTACAGGGATATCAAAATGGTAGGGAGTGCAAAGGTCAAGGATATCAATTCTAAAACCGGTTTATGCGCTTCAAAATGAAGTGCGCCAAACCAAAAAGCGTCTTTGATAATCCAAAGCGGGAAATGCGCGTATTCCAATACTTTATGGCGCACTGCGGTTGAGTTTTCCAATAGAGCAGAAATGGTTAGTCGAATAAAAATAGAAAAAAATGGCTGCGCTAATTCAATGCAGTTTGAAAATCAAAACACACTTGCTTATTCAGCCTCAAAACCGTACTCCCGTTCAACGACGGCAATTCGAAGTTTATAACTCTGATACCATTGCTTTTTACCCAAAGCTTTGGCGCGTTGATGCAAGGCATTGTCCCGCCAATACTTGAGTGATTCCATGTCCTTCCAGTAGGAAATATTGATGCCAAATCCGTCGGGGGTTCTAAAATTTTCTACCCCTAAAAATCCTTCAATCCCTTGGATTTCTTGAAAAGTAGCCTCGTTCATTTCTTCATACCCCGCTTCAACTGAGGTGCGAATAGACGTGAATATGGCACAGACATATGGGGGCTGGGGCGTTTGGCAAATAGACATAAGCGATATTTTTCCTAAATATAATTAAGCCTTTTGGATTTAGAGCTCAGGCGATAAATTGTTTAACTTCACCCGCAAATTCTTCCTCATGGCCGAGAAAAAACCAGCCGCGCTTGTATTCATCTTTATCACAATTCTGATTGACGTTATCGGCCTGGGCATTATCATTCCCATCATCCCCACCCTGATTCAAGAAATCACCGGTGAAGGAATCAGCCAAGCATCTGTTTATGGAGGCTGGTTGTTGTTTGCCTACGCGGGCATGCAATTTTTGTTTGCTCCGATCATCGGAGGATTGAGTGACCAGTTTGGCCGTAGACCTGTGATTTTAGCCTCATTGTTGGGGTTTGGTTTGGACTATGTAGTAGCGTCTTTAGCACCCAGCCTGTCCTGGTTGTTTATCGCCCGAATCATTGCGGGAATTACCGGGGCGAGTTTCACATCAGCCTCAGCCTACATCGCTGACATTTCCACCCCGGACAAAAGAGCACAAAATTTTGGAATGATTGGAGCGGCATTTGGTCTGGGATTCATTGTGGGCCCGGTGCTGGGAGGGCTTCTGGGTTCATTTGGTCCGAGAGTTCCTTTTTGGACCGCTGCTTGTTTTAGCTTGACTAATGCCCTGTATGGGTACTTTGTGTTACCCGAGTCCCTTGCTCCTGAAAAAAGAAGGAAATTTGACATCAAAAGGGCCAACCCGCTGGGTTCGTTCCTAAGGCTCAAAAAGTTTCCCGCTATCTTCTCTCTTGCGGTTTCCATGTTTTTCCTCTACCTCGCAGGTCAAGTGAACCCCAGTATTTGGTCGTACTTCACCATGTTGGAATTTGGGTTCAACGAGGCTTGGGTAGGCTACTCCTTAGGCTTTGTCGGCATCATGGTAGCCCTGGTTCAAGGTGTCTTCATCCGCAAAGTGATCAAACGCCTAGGGGAGTGGAAAACAGTATTTATCGGCTTGGTATTTTCCGTACTAGGTTTGATCTCATTTGCCTATGCCTCGCAGGCCTGGATGTTGTTTTTGTTGATCATTCCCTTCTCCTTCGGTGGACTTGCTGGACCCGGTCTACAAGGAATCATCTCCAAGCAAGTGCCCGATAATGAACAGGGAGAATTACAAGGATCCATTACTTCGCTGATGAGTGTGAGTGCTGTTTTAGCTCCGCCGATCTACACTACCCTCTTTGAATACTTTACCAAAGAGCCTACGAAACTGTTTTTTCCTGGAGCGCCGTTTATCATGTCCGCTCTATTCTGCTTGCTGTCAACGATCTTAGTTTTGAGGTCGTATCAAAAACACCATAAGGGGGCTTAAACAGATTTAAGTTGGCGTATTTACAGGCAAATACCTTAAATTTGTGCCACCTAAAAACCCGCAATTATGGCCACTGTTACCCTTAAAGGAAATCCGATTGAAACGGTAGGAACCCTACCAGCTGTAGGCTCAAAAGCTCCAGCATTTACATTAACTGCTAAAGACCTCAGTGAAAAAACACTAGCTGATTACGCAGGAAAAAATATAGTACTCAATATTTTCCCCAGTGTTGACACAGGTACTTGTGCTGCCTCAGTGCGTGCGTTTAACGCTCAGGCGGCTGCCTTAGAAAATACCGTGGTATTGTGTGTGTCCAAAGATCTACCATTTGCACAAACCCGTTTTTGTGGAGCTGAAGGCATTGAAAATGTCGCTATGCTCTCCGACTTTAGAGATGGGAATTTTGGCGCCGCCTATGGATTGAGCTTTGTAAGCGGACCTTTGGCTCCTTTACACTCCAGAGCCGTTGTCGTTATCGATGCTCAAGGAACTGTAGTCTATACCGAACAAGTGGGTGAAATTGTGGATGAACCCAACTACACAGCTGCATTAGCTGCTTTGTAAATCGATTTCATCGTAAAAAAAGAGACGGCTGAACTATTTGGTTTGACCGTCTTTTCTTTTGTAAGGGGTATTTAATATATAATTCCTCACTAAACCGTGTGCAACAACTCCTTTTGAATGATTTCTTCCAGGGTGTGCTTGGGTAAAGCGCCTGCTTGCATCATGGGTTGTTTGTCCATGGGGATAAACAAAATACTGGGAATACTGCGGATTTGGAAAACGGCTGACAATTCCTGTTCCACTTCTGTGTCCACTTTGTAGATCGTGATTTCGGGATTTTCATCGCTTAGTTCCTCTAAAATCGGGGCCACCATTTTACAGGGACCACACCAATCTGCGTAAAAGTCGATAATTGCTGGTTTTTTTCCTTTGTATTCCCAGGTTTGGTGGGTGGTGTAATCAAAGATTTCCTCTTTGAATAGCTGAGTAGTCAATTTAACTGTTGGCATCGCTGAATAATTTTAAGGCAAATTTACCCAAGGACAACTAGACAGCGTGTAACTCAAGTTTCCTTGAATCCCGGAAACATAACCAGGTACATCGATAGAATAATTGCAGATATTTGCCTGAGAAATATCTGAGATGCCTATTATACCCGCCCAAAGAAAGCACAGCGCAGCCCTGGTGCCTCTTGCTAAAGCTTCTTTTTTACATGCCCATGGCCACAGTGCCGCTCCTTCAATTATCGAGGATTTTGTCACGAGAAATTACCAAGAAAAGGCGCTGGGAGATTCTATTGAACTCGATAAAAACACCTACTTCATCTCGGTGGATCAAGAACGGATTACCGGATACTCAAATCTTGTGGTTGATCAACCCAACACCTACCTGCCTGGAAAAAAAGTAGCCTTACTCGACCGGCTTTACCTAGATCCTGAATTTTTTGGTCAAGGAATAGCCCATGATCTGTTGGAACACAACAAACAATATGCATTGGATCAGGGATGTGTAGGCATATGGCTCAATGTGTGGACGGAAAATTACAGAGCCTTACGATTTTACCTGAAAAATGGATTTCAAAATATCGGTGATACCGCCTATCGATTGTCCCCTACCCATGTGAATCCAAATTATGTGATGTACCTGCCCCTGGAAACAGATCCCGATCAAATAAAGATGCGCCCCTATCAACCTGGGGATGCATCCGCTTTTAAATCACTGAACATCGAGTGGCTTGAAAGCTACTTCCAAGTAGAGCCGATTGATCATCAAGTACTGGGCAATCCAACAACGGAAATTATCCAGCCGGGCGGATATATATTTATGGCAGAGCGCCAGGGAAAAACCATAGGCACCTATGCGTTTATTAAAAAAAATGATGGGGTATATGAGTTCAGCAAAATGGCTATCGATCCAACTCAAAGGGGCATGGGCTTCGGCCAATTCATGCTCGACCACGCCCTGACTTGGGCCAAAGTACATCGTTGGGCCAAGATTTTGCTGTACTCCAACACTAAACTTGAAAATGCCATCCACCTGTACCGCAAAAATGGATTTGTTGAAATTCCCCTGGAAAAAGAGGTGATCTACAGCCGGGGAAATATAAAGATGGAATACTCTATCAATTAACCATCTGACAAAGTGTATAAATTTGGGTATCTTCCTGGCCTAAATAAGAAAAGACCATGAAAAGACTTTTTACCACCATTGCATGTAGCATTTTATTATTGGGCGCCCTAAGTGCACAGACCAAAGTGAGTGAAAAAGATGTTTGGGGTACTTGGCGTTTTCACTTAAAGCTAAACGAAGTTGCCAAAAGCGATACAGCCGACCTCAATTTTCTAGAAAAAGCTGTGGTTGGCGCCGTATCGGGTATTGTGGATACCGCTATGGAACAGGTAGACATTCAATTCAATTTTAAAAAGTCCAAGGAACTGGTAGTAGTGGTTCATGAACACGAAACCAAAAAGAAAACGGAACAAAGCATCGAATGGTTCATCAATGCCAAAGGACAACTGGAAATAAGCGACCTAAAGAACGACAAAGTAAACATTGACAACGACGGGGTTTGGATGATGCTTAACCGCCGGTTAGTCCCCGTGGAAAACGGAAAAGCCACCAAAGGAATCTACCTGGAGCGGGTGCAATAACTCATCCCTCTCCATCAAATCTTCTATTTACTTTGGAAGTGATTCAAAGTCAATCAAAGGCGCTTGGTTATTGACCGGCAAGTCAAAAAAAGTATCTGGTAAAACAGTACCTTGAAAAAAACCTCCATTTTTTAGGAAAAATCGATTGTCTCGTATACCTCCTAAAAAATCTAATCGATATTGACGTCGTCCTATGTCATCGGTGGTAAACTTTGCCTGGGTCAGCGGAATCCATCTTTGGTCAGTGGTAAATACCCATGGTGTGTTGTAATTTACTTCCCGAGATAAGTAGCCTTGATGATCCTCGAAGTTTTCCAAAAAAGCATGAGGGTTTGTATACCAAGTATCCGTCATAGGCCTTAAAAAGCTGGCAATTAACTGCCATGGTCCGGTAGACTCCCTAAAATATGCCGTAAACACTGTATTTCCCTGTCCGTCTGGATGGGCGCTGCTCAAAAAACTGTACTTGACACCTGACTTCCAAGGGAATACTAAATAACTCTGCCCGCCTGAACCTTCATTGCCAAACATTCCTGTATATACCTCTGGGCCTTTGGCTAGCAGCTTGATACGGTATTGTTCTGGAATTTGATTGGGGTCGTCTGTTTGGTATGGGCTCCAAACAGAAAAAAGTACACGTCGTTCCACAGGGCTATTGACTTGAATACCAAAATAGCCCTGGGCAAATCCATTGGCCATAAAGTAAGAACCCACAATGTCAGCGCCAGAGGGAACTGTTAGTTCGGTGTAATAATAGGCGATGTCTGTTTGATCAGGAGGGGTAAATGACAGGTGAACTGACGGTCCACGACGACCCCAATAAAAACGATTATCTGTATTATCTCGAACAAAATAAGAGGTGATCGGTTGCTGGGTGTGCAGTCGAATTTCTTTTAGATTTGGATAATTAACCTGTCCCGAAATCCCTTGAATAGAGATCTTGTTATAACCAATTTCAAAATCAAATAGCCCGACTTTATGATCGCTAAAAACTTCAGGGGAAATGTCCACTTGCTTGTTTTGGCCATTGATGGATACCGATAAAACAGATGGCAAAGAAGCGTTTCCATCAAGCGACACCAAAAATCTTCCCGGTTGAGTTACACATACAAAAACATCCCAAACGGTCTTAGAATCTTGCCATGAGGCAATTCCTTGCTGAGAAATCAAGTTTTGATGGTCCTTATCTGAGGTAAAGGTATTACCGCCTAATGGAATGCTTGTTGAATGCTTCCAAAGCGAATAGTCTGTATTCTTCTGCAAATCCAACTCTTGCGCGGAACACGCGCCAAACAATAAACCAAACAAAAAAACCAATTGCTTCATCTGCGCTAATTTATCATTTATGACTTAGGTGTTCTGTGAAAATCCACCAAAATTGAATCATCGGGAATAGGGTCGATTAATTCCTGTATTTTTATACTATGAGTTTACTTGAATTATTACAAAAAAGACGGTCCGTACGCGTTTTTGATCCCGAAAAGCCCATAAGTCAAGAGGAAGTGCGTCGCTGTATTGAAATGGCCACGCTAGCCCCCAACAGCTCAAACATGCAGCTGTGGCAGATGATTCACTTGGTTGACCCAAAGTGGAAAGAACCCTTAACCAGAGCGTGTTTGGGTCAATCTGCTGCGTCTACAGCCCAACAATGGGTGGTCTTTGTAACCCGGCAAGATTTATATCGATCTCGTGCAAAGTATATCCTGGCATTTGAGAAAAACAATATTGCGACCTACAGCCCAGAATCCAGAAAAGCCAAAAGAATCGCGGACAGAGAAGTCTACTACGGAAAAATCATGCCTTTTTTATACGGGCGCTTTTTTAGAGTATTTGGTCTGATTCGGGTGTTGATGGTTGAAGTTATGGGGTTATTTCGCCCGGTTGTTCGCGAAGTCTCAGAAAGCCAAATGCGCGCAGTAGTCCACAAATCTTGTGCCTTGGCAGCCCAAACGTTTATGCTGGCTATGGCTGAAAAAGGGTATGACACTTGTCCCATGGAAGGTTTTGACAGTAAACTGGTTAAGAAAATGCTCGATCTTCCACGAGGAACCAACATCAATATGATCATTTCTTGCGGAATCCGCAAAGAAGAAGGAATCTGGGGCGAGCGATGTCGTGTCCCTTTTGATCAGGTTTATGAAATCAAATAATTATTGACCACTCAGAAATGAAAAAAATACTGTTATTGCTGCTTTGCGCTCCATGGGCCTACGCACAAATAAACCCCTCTGAAATAAATATCATCCGGGATTCCTTTGGGGTTCCCCACATTAAGGCCCCAACAGACGCTGGGGCAGCTTATGGGCTTGCTTGGGCCAACGCCGAGGATGATTTCAACACCATGCAACTGGGGTATTTAGCGGGAAATGCTCTGCTTTCCAAACATTTGGGACTCTCTGGTGCTTCAGCAGATTTTGTAGCTCAACTGATTCGTGCTGATGAGTTTGTTGCGACTCATTACGAATCGGATATATCTAAAGAATTTAAAGCCGTATTAGAAGGATATTGTGAAGGACTCAATGCCTATGCGGATCGCCATAAAAAAGAAATTCTGGTTCCTGAATTATTTCCGTTTACTCCACAGAAGCTATTGGCCTATACGTATTTACAGTTATTCGTCATGTCTGATGCGACCCAACTGGTTCAAGCCATTACCAATAATCAGATGGATCGATTAACCCCGAAGGAATCCGTTGAGGGATCCAATACGTTTGCGTTAAACAGCGCTAAAACAGCAGATGGCGCCACCTATCTGGCGATCAATCCACACCAGCCTCTTGAAGGTCCTACAGGTTGGTATGAAGCGCATATCCAGTCCGATGAGGGCACTAATATTGTGGGTGCCTTGTTTCCTGGGGCCCCAACGATTCTGATCGGCACAAATACTTCTCTGGGTTGGTCGCATACGGTAAATAAACCCGACAAGGCCGATGTTTTCCAACTCACCATGGAGGCCAATCATAATAATAACTACCTAGTGGACGGGAAATCATTGGCCTTGGAAAAACATAAAGCCCGAGTTTACATACGGGTATTGGGTCTGTCGATCCCCGTCAAAAAAAGCTTCTACACCAGTATTTACGGGCCTACATTGAAAAATAAACAAGGTGTCTATGCCGTGCGCACACCCTCCTTGTTTGGTATCAAAGCCCTACAGCAGTGGTGGCACATGAATAAAGCGCGCAACTTCAGCGAGTTTAAAAGCGCTTTAGCCCCCCAAGACATTCCAGGCTTTAACATCAGTTACGCCGATAAATACGATACGATTTACTACGTGTCCAATGCTCGACTACCGCATCGGGCAGCCGGATACGATTGGACAAAAGTAGTCCCTGGGAACACCAAAAAAACACTTTGGGATTCGTATTACGGGTTGCAGGATATGCCTCAAGTCCTCCAGCCAACTTCGGGGTATGTCTACAACACCAACCACAGCCCATTTATCAGCTCAGGACCGAAGGACCTGCTCAATCCTGAAGAATTTGATGCATCTATGGGGTTTGAGCGATTTAATAACAACAGAAGTGCGCGTTTTCAGGAACTGATCACACCGTTGGAAAAAGTGACTTGGGAGGATTTTACCCGCATTAAATTCGATAGGAGTCTACCTGCTAAACTAGCTTATACGTTCATGAATATCGATGAGTTGTTCGAGTTGAACCCGGCAAATCATCCTGAATTAAGCGAATTAATCCAACGTATTCAGCAATGGGATAGAAAAGCAGATCCACAGAGTATTGGCGCAGGAAATTACGCGGTGTTTTATTATTTAGCGAGACAACAAGCAGCCCAACAACCCGAGGGTGTATTTTCAGAATCGGCAACCGTAGCTGTGCTTGAGCAAACAAAAAAATACCTCTTAAAACACTTCCAAACCACAGAGGTACCCCTGGGAGATTTCATGAAAGTAGTGCGAGGGCCACAAGAAGCCCCTAGCTTTGGATTGCCCGATGTATTGGCCGCGATGCATGGTGAGCCCTATAAAAATGGCACGTTGAAAGTCACTGCAGGAGAGTCATACATTCAACTGGTCAAATTTACGGTTGATGGGCCAGAAATTCATTCGGTAGTGCCCTTCGGCAGCTCTAATCGGCCCAACAGCCCGCATTACGCAGACCAATTGCCCCTATATTTAGCTGGAAAGACGAAGTCAATGCCTTTGGACTGGGCATATTGGGTAGCTCATGGCGCGAAGTCGTACAGTCCACCAAACAGCGTAGAGACTAAATAGAATTCCCAAAAAAACGGTAAATCGCCAAATCATCGTTGTAAGATTCACTCCTGGAGAATCCTAGTTTTTCAAGCAACCTTAAGGAGGATAAATTATCAGGTTTGGTGATCGCCAGGAGACATGTGGTGATTCCAGAGGCCCACACCTGCTTGATCAAACTGCTCGTCGCTTCATACGCATACCCCTGTTTCATATAAGGGGGCAATAAAGCGTAGCCTATGTCTGGGTGTTCGTATTCAGTTCGTTTGATTAAGGATACGACGCCGATAGGAATGTTTTCCTCCTTTAATGTGACGGTCATGTATTCGAAGTCTGGCGTGTTTTGGATGCGCTCAATATAGGCCTTTGCTTGATTTTCATCCCCCACATTTCGATCTCCTATGTAGTGTAACCAACCAGGGGAATTGACCAGAAAAAACAAAAATCCAGCGTCGCCCATCTCGATTGGCCTAATCAACAATCGAGAAGTTTCCATAGCGTTAAGTGGCATCTGCTGATGGAATAGGTGGATTTTAAAGTGCCAAGTCGGAGATCAACTGATTGTTCAAGCGCACATAATCTGGATTACCTGCCGCTTTGGCAAGCTCAATAGAGGATTGTGCGGCGGCTTTAGCCGCTGACTTCTCCCCCAAACGCGCTAGTATTTTGGCTTTTAGATGAACTACCCAATACTGCTTTTGTTGGCTTCCTGCTATTGCTTTATCCACCCACTCCAGCGCCATTCGGTCATCTTTTTGGGTGTCAAAATAATATCCGGCAGCTTGAAAATAGACGCCTGCATTGGCTGGAGTATTGTCGATGACTTGCTGCTTGATTTGACTCATCACCAACTCGTCTACTTGACTCACGATGGAAAACATCACTTTTGTATGGTCCCACTTGATATTGAAATTAGCTGAATTCATGGTGAAGTCTGAAAAACTCATAGTCAGTGTTTCATAGCTACTACTAGGATGTGACACAGGAACACTAAATCTCAATACATCATCATCGGCTGAGTAGCCGATGGAGCCCCACAACTCAAGGTTCTTACTGAGGATGATCGTGGCTTCGTTTTCCGAAAATATGGAGTATAACGCGTACTGGCCTGCAGGAACTTTATGGCCTTCAACCCATACATCCGTGCTGAAGGAAATCTTGGTTGAGGCGTTAGCGCCTGTACGCCATACTTCCCCATATGGAATTAATTCACCGGCAACCACACGGCCCTTAGCGCTGGGTCTTGAATAAACCAGATGGACCTCTGTCAATCCAATCGTTCCTTTAACTTCAAAAGTAGGACTGGCTGGTGGCACCTGAATTTGGGCCATCAAGGTGGTTTGCAACACGAGCAGTAACGAAAGAAAGGTGAATTTTTTCATGTATGTTTATTTAGGTCTTAAAGCAGTGGTTTAATAATTGATCACTGGAAATCAAGCGGAAGATAATAAATACCTCAATTGAAAGAGTATTTATGATCCTCAAACCACAGTATCAGAAAAATGGGGGGATCAAGCGGCTTATCAAGCCTATGTCCGCGAGACACCAGCGCTTTTTCCGGCTTTTTGCAAAAAGAATAAAACGTAGTTATACCAGAGTATCCCCATCGAGAAATCGTTGGGTACTATAGCCAAACACAAATAAGGCCAGCCCAATAAGGGCTAGGTTTTTAATGATGTATTGTCCGATCAAGGTCGGGCAAAAAAGGTCGCTCCAAGCATCCTCGGGAAGAAAAAACAAGGGAAGAAATGTAGTTGTCATATGGCCTAGGAATACCCAAAAAGCGATTTTAGTCGCTGAGGGAATCAACCATAAAATCCCAAGTGCACACTCAAAAAGACCAAAAAATGTCGAAAATTGGGGCATGGCCAGTAATTCAATTAATGTCTTGTCGTATAGATGCATGACCAATTCCTCGGCGGGTGAAACGCCAAAAACCTTTAGGGCACCAAACCAAAAAAAGATGAGAAATAAAGATAGACGGCCAAACCAGTAAATATGTGTTGCGCGCATGTTGGTTATTTAGTAGAGAGCATTAAGCTTAAATAAAAAGTGGGAGCTACTGAGTAGTAGTTCAAGACATTGATTTTATCGAGTTCTGGCTGATAAATGTGTTTGCGTTGCAATATATTTTTTTCTGCAGTAATATTTTGCCAGGAACAGATTAATTTTTTTTGCCAAACATGATCTTCCCCCCAGCGATATGTCGCGCTGAGGTCCCATCGTCTATAGTTTGGAAGTGTCTCTCCGTTTAAATTTTGATACACAAATCTGTGTCCTAGCTCAGGATCTTCTACCACTGAATCTGGCCTTGAGTAAGGTCTTCCCGAAGCCATGCGAAACAAATTGTGCACAGAAAACCTGTTCTTGTGCCATGAACCGCCAAATACCAACGTGTTTTTTTGGGTGTTGTTATTAGGGAAAGGTGACCCATTTTTTAATCCAACAAACTGGTTGTTGCCTACGATATGACTCCAGCTACCCCAAACAACCCAAGAGGAAGGCTTGTATTGACCAAAAAGGTTGAATCCACTTGCCTCACTTTGGCCTATGTGAAAATCTTGATCATTTGGATCTAAGTACCCGTAATTAAATGATGAAAGCTGATCCCAGTGTTTTTGAAAGTAATTCACATCAAGTAAATACTCTTTGTGATGAATTTGAGCACCAAAGGACTTTTGCTGGGTCATTAACAGTGGAAAATAACCCCCATCAGCACCTACCCACATATTGTTTTTGTCCTCGAGACTAGGGCTTATTTCCTCGTGTGTTTGAAATATATTCTGGCTCTTTTTTTCAAAAGAAGCATATGCCGTTAAGCTAGGCGATAATGCCATATCGAGCTTTAATCTCGGTTCCAAACGGCCTACTCCCAAATTACTATACTGGTTGTAGCGCAAACCTGCCGAGAAGGAAAAAATGCTAACTCGGTTATTGAGCGATGCAAAAAATGCATGGGTGATGAGTTTATTGGATGAATAGTCAAATAGCTCTGTGTCCGTAAGCTCTTGTTCAGAGTACGTGTTTAATCCAATTTTTTTTAGGTTCCACTGATACCCTATACGCCAATTTAAATGAGGATCAGGCAGTGAGTTGATGGTCCAAGCCGCCTCAGTTTCTTGAATTTTATTGATCTTGTCGGCCTTTGAAAATCCCTCCAAATCAAACTCACCATCCTCTTCATCCCACTGTAACTGATCTAACTTTTCGTGCATTTCAAGAGTCACCTCTGATTTTGACCACTGTGTCTGCATGGCAAAATTTGGCCACTGAGCTTGCCAACTCAGACCATAGGCGGATGATTCCTGCTCGGTCTGTTCTAAAGTACTAAACTGAGATTGTACCTGGGTCAATGAAAACTGATCTCGAAGATCAAAGGCATGTGCTCTAAATTGATGGGCCTTTTGGGCGCGATAAACAGCACTTACAGAGTAATCGTGGTATCCCCAATCCTTGTTGTTCATTCCAGGACTGGTCACAGGCAAATAGTGTCCAGAAATCACTTCCATCGGCGGGGTATCCCACTTAGCAGGTAGACTTTTTCTGAGGCCCATGACCAAGTCAAATGAGCTGCCTATGGATAGGGGTATTCCCAAATCTACGTCCAATAAACCCAGCCTAGCTGACCATCCTGGGTGGTATTCAGGCTGAGAAACAAGTTGTATGAGTCCTCCTGTATGTTGTCCCCAACGCGCATCTATACCAGCCTTTTCCACTGTGGCTTGTTGAATCGTATGTGTGGACAAAGAAGAAAGGCCACCGTATACGTGGGACATTTGATAGATCCGAATACCATTCCAAGTCACCAAATTCTGGTCAGGGGTCCCCCCGTGTATATAAAGGCCTCCCACCTGTTCGTCAGGGCTTTGAATACCGGGTAGCTGAACAATATTTTGAAATATATCAAACGGTGTGGCCGCTAAATTCAACTGGGTATTTGGCGCTTGAAATAAGAATTTACCCGGTACCGGCTGGGCCAATCCCGGTTGTTGAAAAAACACCTCAACCTCTTCCAACTCAATCGCCGAACCCGATGTTTCGGTGATCATCGGGGCCAACACAAAGACTTTAGGGCTTGATTCCAACACGTCTAACAAGGCTCTTTCTCTGATTTGAGCATGGAAATCAACTACTTGAGCTGGTAAGTCATTCCACCCCTGTTTTTGAGCGGCCAAAGAAGCATTGTAATTGTACTGCACCCCGTATTTGAGCTCAGCTGACTTTAGGGTGCTGGTCAGTGAGCTGGATTGTCCATAGAGCCCCAGAGGTAGTAGTAACACCAAACAACGAAGGAGGGTACTATTGAGTTGGTTGCAGTAAAATTTTATGTTCAGATACAAATTTGTATTCCAGATTAAAAGGCCACAAGGCTTGATTTAACGCTTGGTTGAGGTTGTCGTGGTCCAGTTTTCCCGTAAAGATCCATGACGGTTGAACCACTGTTCGGTCAATCTCTACTCCATAGACCGCCTCAATATCAGCCAAAACTACAGATAATGGAACAGACCAATAGCTTAACGGGCTATTTTCTGCCCCTTCAAAGCGTTCGACTGCTTGATTCAGGTTATCTACCCATTGATATGGAGCTAGTACAAACTTATTTTGATCGATCTTCACCTCAACAGACCCTTCAAAACAACGAACTTGATAATAATTTCCTCTGCTGTGGACGGTAAACTCTGTGCCCAATACTTGAGTAAATCCTTGGTCACTCTCTACGGTAAATGTAGCCCCCTTGGCTACCTTAAAAAAAGCTTGTCCCCTAAGTGATATAGTTCTTTTCCAGGCAAATCCCCAAGAACTGAAACTCAGTTCAGAGCCAGGTGACAATGTAGCAGTACTTTGATCAGGCAAAACATAAACGAGTTCCTCCCCAGTTGTGGCAATGACTTGTTTACTAAACCCTTGAAACACAAACAAACCGATTGCCAACAACACAGAGGCCGCTACACTCCAGCGAACCCAAAGCGCGCGCACAGGAATTTCTTTATTTTTAGGTTGCTCAAGGAAGGTAAGATCCCCCTGGAACACAGGTGCTTTCCAACGATTGAGTTCGTCAGTAATCGACTGATACTCCCTAAATTCCGCTTCTCCAACAAGCGCTTTAAGAGCTTGATCATTCATCGATCCGTCAAGCCAGTCAGAAAGGTATGTTTCTTGCTCTTCCATAATTAACGGTTAAATCCTTTGATTTGAGCACGTAATGCTACAAGCACATGGTGCATTCTTTTTTCTACTGCCTTTACAGATAACCCCAAGTTGTCTGCAATTTCTTGGTATTTCATACCATCCATTCTATTCATCAAAAAAACTTGACGTTCTTCAGGTTTTAGGCTAGACAAAGCCTTTTCCAACTTTGATTTAAATTCGTCTTGTTCAATTAAAAACTCGGGGGTCTGGTATTCTTGGTTATTTCTATCTGGGGAAGTTGCCGAAAACTCCAAGACAACCTTCTCGTGTTTGATGATATTTAAGGCTTCATTGCGCGCCATAGTATATATCAACGTCTTAATTTTCGTTCCGTCTATTTTATGGCATTGTTCCCAGATTTTTACAAAGACATTCTGGGCGATATCTTGAGCCTCGGCTTCCTTGCCAAATGTGTAGTACAAGTACCTAAACAAGGATTGGGCATTTTTTTCGTAGAAGACGGAGAAATGTTGCGCGTCGCAGGGATTCATAAGCTTATTTTTCAACAAATTTGATTCCAAAACCATAGATCACAGCCTCAAGGCCATCGCTTCTGTAGTAGTGTTGGAACCTAAAATCTACGGTTTTTAGACCAAATCCAAGCACATCTACTTGACCAAAAATATCTTTATACCCCAATCCAAATCCAATCTGCTTGCTGGTAAATCCAGAAAGATCATAATCGGATGTGTAGTAACGTTCTGTAGATAAATGAACTCCATAGGGCGCAAAGTAATCGGCCTGGCTTTGTTCGTACCACCTAAAACTTGGCGTAAACACCCAATTTGAAGACAGCTTAAGGGGTAATTCAACGGATGCCGTCTGAGAATCAACACCCCAATTATCGAAGTAGTATCTGTAAAAGGTCCTAAGTGTTGCCAGATCATTTAGGTACCAATGAAAACGACCACCCACAGGGATTTTAAGTCGTCTATTAGGTAAACGCTCCACATCATCTGCTAGGCGAAATACACCATAGTTGCTGGTTTGTTCGTAGTTATTGATGTAGCTGTGATCACCAATAAAGTACTGCGGTTTGTCGGCAAAGTAGATTCTGTGGTATGGGGTTGAGAGTAGTCCTTGCTGTCCAACTACATCAACACTCATGGAAAATTGAGTTTTAGTGCTCAAAATCTGAGAAAATTCAAGTGTCATGGTGTAGGAATTTCTATTGGCGTTGCTCCACTCGGTAAATGCAGATGGTTTATAGCCGGAAGTCCCAATTCCGTTGATGTCCCAAACAGGTACCCCGCTAAAATAACCACTGTTCAAAAAGTTATTCCCATACTTGCCGTATTCGTGAAGCTCTGTAGGATAGATCGGCATCCATTTATCAAAATAAGCCTTCCCCTTAATCCCTAAC
>JALQVG010000032.1 GCA_023260435.1 Flavobacteriaceae bacterium
TCTGTTTGATGAGCACCAGGAATGCCTAAAACCTGAGTCACTTTAGCTGTAGGAGAACCCATATGTTCTGACCATTCAATAAATTCAATGACCACCTTATCTTTGTCTTGGGCATCCATTAAATCATCAAGTCGTACAAAGAAATCTTTGTAAACCCTATGATCAGATGGTCTGATAAAAGCGTATTTCTCCTGTAAATCAACTACCCCAACAAAAGAGGTTTTAAATCTTTTTAATACCGTTACTACCTCTCCCTCTAATTTTTTACCAGAGCGCCGTGGATAAATGTATACCTGAACTTGGTCTTTGTGAAAAGCGCGATTTATTTTATGGAAAGGAATAAACACGTCTTGTTCTTGACCATCGATCACTACATAAGCATTTCCTTTGGCAGTGATTTCAATAATTCCTTCTGCGTATTTTTTGGTTGTCGGTCCACCTTTTCGGTGATCCTTCTTGGAAGAAGTAGCTTTTGAAGTAGGATGCTGCTTCTTTTTATTTCTGGACATTGCACTAATTTTTCGAAAAGTACGAAATAAAGATGGGTTGCTCTTAAAAGCTATCAACAGAATAAAATACTCTATCTATTTTTCTTTTTTATTTTAAATGAAATGATGGTGTATGATGTATTGTTAATAAGGCCAATAACTTTTAGATTCTAAAATTAATGTGAACATAAATTTGATTTTATTAACTGTTTATTCTTTGATTAATTCACTGATATATAATTAATTAACCGAGTAATAAACAACCGTTCACAATTTATTTTTTATCAAATTGTTTAGAAATAACTGGTGGTTTTCTGTTGATCACCTATTGGGTTTCGTGAATAGCTAAACCATAAGAATAGATAAAATATGTTTGTATATCTCGAGGAATTAGTCCCTTATAAAAAAAGCATTACCTCCGTTCATAAAGTAATAAAGAGTTATCAAATGGATATTGACTAACTTTGAACCAAACTGTACACAAGATGAGAATAGCTATAGGAAATGACCACGCTGGTCCCACTTATAAACAAGCCATTATCGATTTTCTACACACTCAAGGACATCAAGTGACTAATTACGGGACGGATACCGAAAACAGTGTTGATTATCCTGATTTTATACATCCCGTAGCCTCAGATGTCGCCCAAAATAAAGTT
Source organism: Flavobacteriaceae bacterium (assembly GCA_023260435.1). Taxonomy (GTDB): domain Bacteria; phylum Bacteroidota; class Bacteroidia; order Flavobacteriales; family Flavobacteriaceae; genus MAG-120531. The sequence continues at coordinate 1,148 of JALQVG010000032.1, forward strand.
GATTTAGGGATTATTATATGCGGAAGCGGCAATGGAGCAGCGATGACAGCTAATAAACATCAAGCGGTACGTGCTGCTTTGTGCTGGAATAAGGAAATTGTCGCTTTAGCCAAACAACACAACAACGCCAACATACTGAGTATTCCTGCGCGTTTTGTTTCCATCGTTCAGGCGGTAGAAATGGTTAAAACATTTTTAGATACTCCTTTTGAAGGAGGTCGACACCAAGATAGAATCAATAAAATTCCTTGTGCTTGAGTCACCATCACCCACATACAGCGGTTGATAACGATCAAAAAAAACCTCTGCTTTGGTCAATAGGGTTGAACATTCTTATTACACTTACCCAAGTCATCGGGGGTATATGGTCTGGAAGCTTAGCGTTATTATCCGACGCCTTACATAATTTTTCCGACGTACTCTCCTTAATTGTTAGCTATATAGCTGCGCGACTCTCCAAAAACCAAGCATCGTTTCACAAAACCTTTGGATATAAACGGGCCGAAATACTGGCCGCTTTTGTCAATGCAGCTACTTTGGTTATCGTTGCTGTCATTTTGGTTTTTGAAGCGTACCATCGTTGGAGAAATCCACACCCCATTGATGGGATGTTGGTGGTTTGGTTTGCCCTTTTGGGAATATTAGCCAACGGGGCCAGCGTCCTTCTTCTGCACAAACATTCAGAAGAGAACATGAATATGAAATCAGCCTATGTTCATTTATTAACCGATATGTTGGCTTCAATAGCTGTCTTGGTAGGAGGTTTAGGTATTCGTTTTTTGGGGTGGGATTGGCTTGATCCATTGTTAACAGTCGCCATTGCTATTTATTTGGTCTATATAGGTCAAGATTTATTGAAGAAATCAATCAAAGTATTGATGCTATTTACCCCAGAGCATATCGATGTGGACGCTTTGATTCAAGAGGTGTGCAGTTTTGAAGGAGTGTTGAATCTTCACCACATTCATATCTGGCAACTCAACGAAGCAGAAACTCATTTAGAAGCTCATATCGATTTTGAAAAGGACATTCCCTTGTCCTACTTCCACCACACCCTTCACCTCATCGAACAAAGGTTGGAGGATCGTTTTGGGATTAACCACATCACTCTACAACCCGAATACGGAAAAATAGATCCTAAACCCATTATTGTACAAGATTGAACACATCAATGATTCATTGGGAAGTGAAAACTTGGGAACAGATCTCACGAGACCTGTTTTACAGCGTATTATCGCTTAGAGCTGAGGTGTTTGTGGTGGAACAGAATTGTCCCTACCAAGATGTGGATGGAAAAGATCCTAAAGCACTCCACGTTTTGGGCTTTCAAAACGGAGAGTTAGTTGCTTACGCTCGTTTGTTTGGACCAGGGGATTATTTTGAACAAGCCAGCATCGGCCGCGTAGTCACTAGCCCAACCCACAGGGGGCTTGGCTTGGGAAAACAACTGATGAAACAAGCTATAGAGTCCTTAGAACAGCACTGGGGTAAGACGGTGATTCACATTTCTGCCCAAGCCTATTTGGAACACTTTTACGCAGATTTTGGCTTTGTTCGATCTGGGGAAAACTATTTAGAGGACGACATTCCTCATTTGAAGATGCTCCGCAATCCCAGTCCACAAAGCTAAACGCACCTCAAGAGCGCGAACGGCCACCTCTTCAGCTTCTTTCCATTTTACCTCATCATCCCCACACAAAGCGGCGATCATTTCAAGGGCAATTGGACCGTGTTCCCCTCCATCTACCTCAATATGCCGTTCCAAATAGTAGTTGAAGCGCACAAAGTGACGCCCCTGATTTTTGGATTCTTCAAGTATTTGAATGAATACTTCAGGCAAAAGATCTTCCCTGCCAAAGGTAAAGGCAGAAGCGACACAATGGGGTTTACCGGAATGGATGACCGAAAAAGTATACGAAACAAAGTCTCGAACAGCCTCATTGGGCGCATAAGTGTCCAATGCTTCTTGCGCCGAAGCTCCTGCAGCTATTTGAGTGACAAAATTTTCTATTTCTCTGGTAGAAGCACCCAATTCTTTCATCGCCTCTAGATACATGACGTAGTGGCTATTGGGCACTCCATGGACATCTAGATCACTCTCCTCGCCCCAAACAATTTCATTGATAAAACGCGTAATCTGGGGATGTGGCGCGGGCACCCAGGGTACAGAGACACAACTCAAACTTTGTTGTAGCGATTTGAGCAGCGACATAAAATCCCACACGGCAAATACGTGTTGTTCCGTAAACAAGGCTACATCTTCAATGGTTTGTAGCCTGTTGTACAAAGGGTGTTGTGCCAACGCTTTTCTAAGCGGCTCTATTCGATGTTCGATACGTTCAATCCTTGGGTGCTTCATCACTTTGGAGTATTTTTTCAATTAGGGTGCGCATGGGCGCTTCTATTTCTTCGTGTTTTGGCAGTCTTTTGCCTAAAAAAATCCACATCAGCTGCATACCAGACCATTGTTGTTCGGTCCATTCAGGCCGCATCAACCTAAAGTGTTCCCGCAACAATCGGCGTACGCGGTTTCGGTGAACCGCTTTGGGCATTAGTTTTTTTGGGCTGGACACCCCCACACAAAACTCTATCTGTTCTGGCGCGCGCAAATAGACAACTTTCAGCTGCTTTACTTTCAGCGAATCCCCTTCAAAGAAAAGACGATCAATGCGTTTTTTTCCCTTGAGCCGGTTCTTTTTAGGCAGGCCAAAACCACTGAGCGGCATAGTTATGGTTTAGGAGTCCAGGAATTGTTTTCTAGCACTACATCAGCCATCAATCCTGCCGGATCGATTTCAATTCGAGCCACATCAGCTAAATTTTTGCTTAGAGGAAGTTGGTATTCTGGGTAGGCCCAAGCCCAATCAGCCATAACTTTGCGCGGAATTTGCGGAAAGGGGTTTTCTTTAGCGCCATACATCATGCGTACCGGCATGTAAAAGGACTCTTGAGTTCCATCGGTGTAGGTAACAACTAGGTCAATGGGCATTGGAGTACGCCCAATACGCTGCAACACCACATGTGCCAAACCATCCTGTTCTACGACTTCTTTAATGCCGTAATCGATCGTGCTTGTCGTGGAAGTCCAATCGAGATGAAACCAGTCAAGGTGCATGCCGGATACCTTTTCTGCGGTGCGCTTGATATCGTTGGGCGTAGGGTGTTTAAATTGGAAATCGGCGTAGTATTTCTGAAGGGTAGCCACTAGGTTTTCCCACCCCATGATGTAGGCGAGTTGGCTGAGGTATAGAGTTCCTTTGGAATAGGCGTTGATGCTGTAAGCCATGTTGTAGTCGTAGCGATCTGCATGGGTTGTTCCCGGTTGCTCTTTGCCAGAACTCACCAAATACCGGTAAGAGCGATAAGCGCCAGACCAGGGGTTTACTTGATTTTTTTCATAAAACTGATCTTCAAAAAGATCAGAAATAAAGGAAGTAAACCCTTCATCCATCCAGGCGTGTTTGCCCTCGTTGGTCGCCAATACATGTTGGAACCATGAATGGGCAAGTTCGTGGGCCATAACACCCACTAATCCTTCATAGTCGCGACCTCCAGTGATCAAGGTGCTCATGGCGTATTCCATACCTCCATCACCTCCTTGAATCACAGAATACTGACCGTAGGGATATGGGCCTACAAGCGCTCCGTAAAAAGACATAGCCTGCGCGGTTGCCGGTTGTAGTTTTTTCCAATTCTCGGCCGTTTCTGGATTCTTTTTGTATAAAAAGTGCAGCACAGGACCGCCGTCCATAGCCAGTGTGTCGTGCTGGTATTCAGGATCTGCCGCCCACATAAAGTCATGTACTCCAGGCGCTATAAAGTGCCAGGTCAAGGTTTTGGATTTGTTTTTGGCGATTTTAGTGCCCGGGGCTTCGTACCCATGACCAACTTCGTCGGGGTTTTGTAAATACCCACTTCCTCCGACCACATAGGTTTTGTCCAAGGTGATTTTCACATCAAAATCACCCCACACCCCATGGAATTCACGAGCGATGTAGGGTGTAGCGTGCCAGCCCTCAAAATCGTATTCCGCCATTTTAGGATACCACTGAGCCATAGATAGGGCTACCCCCTCACGGCTGTTGCGACCCGAGCGGCGTATTTGTTCAGGCACTTGTCCTTCAAAGACCATGTCTAGGGTAGTTGATTGACCCGGCGCCAGAGGCTGCGCGAGGTTAACCACCAAAATTGTTCCCTCTTGCACCATGGACACTCCTTGACCGTCTTGGGTCAGGCTTTTGGCGTTCAGGTAGCCGATTTGATCTGGGGATAGGTCAGCTATTCTGCTTTTTTTGTCCTCTGTGGTCATTCGGCGATCTGGGTCAGAAATGCTCTGCAGGCGCGCATCCATCTCAGAACCCGGCTGAAAAGCGTTGAAATACAAATGGTAAAATACCTGGTTTAAGGTGTCTGGAGAATGATTGGTGTACACCAACTTTTGAGTGCCTTGGTATTGGTATGTGGCTACATCCACCTGCACCTCCATGGTGTAATTCACTTTTTGCTGCCAGTACCCAGGATTAGGCTGGGCCCAGGCAGGAAGAAACACCAGGGAAATCAGACCCCAACTCAATTGTTTAACGCTTGGCCACATGCTTCTTTTCATATCTTTTTAGGTTAAATTTCTTTTGTGTTACCAGCTCTGCTAGAGCCAATGCCTGTGCGGCATTCACGATTTTTCCTGTTCGGGAAAGCGCGTTAAATGGAGCCCCTTCTTGGCGGGCTGGATGATTGACGGTTAAATCCACAGAAGTCCCTGAGTACATCAATATTTTTTTAAGCGTTCCAGCGGTCAATTGGGGATAGTGCCCCCACACAAGCGCCGCTACACCCGCCACAGCAGGTGCCGCCATAGAAGTGCCGCCCTGATAGGCGTATTGGTTGTCCGGCATAGCGGCATAAATCTCATCGCCTGGCGCAAAAACATCCACGTTAATTTTACCTATGTTGGAGAATTCTGCTACCATATCTGGACCAACCGAAGGGGCCAATGCGCCGACGCGCAGCACATTATCAGCGATTTCAGGACCATTGTTGATTTGATCGTTGGGGAAATTTGGGTGTTTGGGATCGTCAAGGTCTTCGCCCTCATTACCGGCCGCGTGAATCAACAGCACGTTTTTTTCCGCGGCATAGCGAATAGCCTCATAGACCCATTCAGCTTTTGGGGAATACGATTTACCAAAGCTCATATTGACAATACGCGCACCGTTATCCACCGCATAGCGGATGCCTAAAGCGATGTCTTTATCGTATTCGTCTCCGTTGGGCACAGCCCTTAGGGACATGATTTTAGCATTGGGAGCGATTCCGCGCACACCAGGCGCCAGGTTGTTTTCCACTCCAGCCACTATGCTGGCTACGTGGGTTCCGTGTGATTCATCGGGAGCTTGGAATTGGGGGTTCCCATTTCCATAACCGAGGTCTTCGATGTTGTAAGGGTCGTCGCCCACCACCACTCGTCCGTCAAAATCCGGGTTGAGTTGAAAATCTGCTTTGTCTCCAAAGTATTTGACCGTCCCATTTAATTCAGTAAGCGCCGCATCTACGCTGCCCACAAAAGAGATCATCTGCTTGAGCAATTGAATTTTGGGGACCAACATGATTTGATCTGAACCAAAATCATCTAGATCCTGTTCCGTGTACGTCGTTTTGCCAGACGCCGCTTTAAAGGCTTGGTCCGCTTCCTGAACAGCCGTCAAAATAGAGCTGTATCGCTCTTTGTCTTGAAGCGCTTTGGGTCGTTCAGACGCAATCTCTGCTTTGGCTTGAGCGATCAACGAATCATCGCCTAAACCCAGCGCAGCAATGCGTGTCACCTCAACGCGTTCGTTGTAGGAGTCCCCCAAAAAGTTGTACCCATGTACATCGTCTATGTACCCATTTTGGTCGTCATCCACGCCATTGTCGGGGATTTCGTCCGAGTTCACCCAGAGCACAGAGGCTAGTGCAGGATGCTTCAAGTCAATACCAGAATCCAATACACCCACCACCACTTCATCAGGTGCGCTAAGTTTTTCCGATTGTGCCCAAGCCTTGCGCGCACTCAAACCAGGAAGACTGTCGCGGACTAAATCTGCATAGCGCCAGCCTTGTTTTTCACTTTCGGTAAGCGGAGCATTTTTGCCCACAGCAACCGGTGTTTGACTCATGAAGGTCGGCAGGGCGGTTTGGCAAGAAGCAAGGGCGCCACAAGCTGCTAGAGCTAGCCCCAAACGCTTGGAGGCCGAAAAATAATGGGTGTTCATAAGGGGAAATTAAAGCTCGTTAAAAGTAATCAATTTATCGCTTCGCACACCTTTTTCCGTGTCTCGCAGGGTGCATCCTTGACAGCTTGGATCGTGCTCCAAAAACAGCTTCCATTCGTGTTTTACGGCCCACTTTAGAAACAATTCCTTTTCGGTAAGCGTTTGAAGCGGCCTTACGTCATAGCCCATCACGTAGGCCAAGGGTATGTGCCCCAGGGTTGGAATTAGGTCGGCGCCATAGGCACAAATGCCGTCTGCAAAAGGAATGAGCGGCAGCAATTGTTTTTCGGTGTGCCCATCAGCGATAAACACCTCAAATCCCAGAGGTGTTTGAAACACGGGCGCCCCGAGCGAACCCGGGCTGAGGTTGGTTTGGTCTAAAAACTGCAGTTGACCGCTCTCGAGTAGAGGCAGTATATTTTCCGATAAAAAAGAGGCTTTTTCCCGCGCATTAGGCGCTAACGCCCAATCCCAGTGCGCCCGGTGCACCCAATAACGCGCGTTTTTAAAGGCGGGCTCCAGGGTTCCGCTGGGGGCGCGGTTTACCGCGCCCCCACAGTGGTCAAAGTGGAGGTGAGTGAGCAATACATCGGTGATGTCCTCTGGGGCAAATCCCGCTTTTTTAATGGAGCCCATCAAATTGTTGTCCCCAAAAAGACGGTAGTGCTTCCAAAAACTTTCCGGCTGTTTGTCACCCATCCCTGTATCGATCAGCGTTAATCGATTTCCGTCCTCTACCAGCAAACAGCGGGTAGCTAAATCGATTAAATTATTTTGGTCTGGGGGATTGGTTCGCTGCCAAATACTTTGAGGGACCACGCCAAACATGGCGCCTCCATCGAGTTTAAAATGGCCAGCCTCTATGGGATAGAGTCGCATGATTTTATAATTTAGGTGGAAGGTACGGAATTTTGTATTTTGCCAAAAAGGGCGTGGCCCCACGATATTTTATGATTGAACTAGCAGGCATTGTGATTTTGGGGATATTGGCCCAGTGGTTGGCGTGGCGCATGAAGTTGCCCGCTATTCTTCCGCTTATTTTGATCGGTTTGGCCGTAGGCCCGTTGGCCTCTTTGTACACGGAAGACGGCCGAAAAATCATTGAGCCGATTTGGGACGGAACCCAAGGACTATTCCCTGGAGATGGCCTCTATTATTTTGTTTCCCTGGCGATCAGCGTTATTCTTTTTGAAGGAGGGCTCACCTTAAAACGCAGCGAAATCACCCAAGTAGGTCCCGTAATTTCTAAGCTGATCACCTTGGGTTCAGCGGTTACTTTTTTCGTGGCGGCTGTTGCAGCTCATTTTATTTTCGGACTCAGCTGGGAACTGGCCTACTTATTTTCCGCCTTGATTATTGTGACGGGACCTACCGTGATCAGCCCGATTCTGCGCAATATTCCCATGAAAAAAGAAGTCTCCGCGGTATTGAAGTGGGAGAGCATATTGATCGATCCTATTGGGGCCTTAGTCGCCGTATTGGTCTATGAATTTATTTCGGTGGATGCCGATCAAGGGTTCACGCAAACCGCCCTGATTGCCTTTGGAAAAATTGTGCTTTTCGGGATCACCTTTGGATTTACTTGGGCCCATGCTTTGGCCCTGGTCATCAAGAAAAGATGGATCCCTCACTACTTGCTCAATGTGGCTTCATTGTCGGCTGTTTTGATGGTTTTTGTGGTTTCTGAGGCTTTTGCTCATGAATCGGGACTTTTGTCTGTAGTGGTGATGGGTATGGTGATGGGCAACATCAACCTGCCCAACATCAAAGAGCTGCTTTATTTTAAAGAGTCGCTAAGCGTGCTGCTGATTTCCATATTGTTTATTCTGTTAGCGGCTCAAATCGATATTTCTCAGCTCTTGCTTTTGTGGCGCTGGGAATCACTAGCCCTTTTGGGGGTTGTGGTCTTTATTGTGCGCCCTATCGGGGTGTTTTTGAGCACGACTCAATCAGGATTGAGAAAAAGAGATAAGCTGTTTATCTCCTGGGTAGGGCCTAGGGGGATCGTTGCCGCGGGTATCGCCTCGCTTTTTGGATCAAAACTTGTGTCACAAGGGATCCCAGGCGCCCAATACATCACCCCTTTGGTGTTTATGGTGGTGATGGGCACGGTTTTACTCAACGCGACTACAGCCCGAATCGTAGCCAAATGGCTAAAGGTATATCTAGAAAAATCTGAGGGAATTTTGATCGTTGGAGGGTCTAATTACGCTCAACTGATCGCCCAGTACCTACAGAAAAACAACCGCCATGTGGTGTTGGTGGACAACAACGACAACAATGTGGAAAAAGCGCAGGCACGAGGGCTGGACGCCTTTAAGGCCAATATCTACGCGGACAACCTCGCCGATAACATTGAGCTTAACGACGTGGGTTATCTGTTTGCGTTAACGGCTAATGCCGAGATCAATGATTACGCTCTGGCCAAGTTCCGCAAACAATTTGGGGAGAATGGGACTTTTAGGTTGATGCATGCGGATGAAAAACAAGCCAGCCGCTTGGAGCACCAAGACCAGCTGATTTCGGGTACAGATGATTTTGCGGCCTTTGAAGAAGCCGCATTTAATTACCCACAAGTACACGAGGCATTCTACAAATCAGAGAAGCAGTGGGATGAGTTACAGAAAAAAATTACCGCTGAACCCTTGGCCGTCCCCTTGTTTATCAAAGACCCTGAAGGCACACTGCATTTGATCCCTACATTTGACTGGACGAACATCAAAAACCTCAAGGGATATGCCTGGGTGTATTTAGGCAAACCCTTGGGGTAAACACAGGGTGAGAAGACCTTGGATTTGCGTATATTTGCCCGAATCTAAGCAACCCGATGAAACACATCAGAAACTTTTGCATTATTGCCCACATCGACCACGGGAAAAGCACCCTGGCCGACCGGCTTTTGGATTTTACCGGTTCAGTGACTGACCGCGAAAAACAGAACCAGCTGCTCGACAATATGGATTTGGAACGAGAGCGCGGCATCACGATCAAGAGCCACGCCATCCAAATGGAATATACCTATCAAGGGGAGCAGTATGTGCTCAACCTGATCGACACCCCAGGGCACGTGGATTTTTCTTATGAAGTATCCCGTTCCATCGCGGCTTGCGAAGGGGCACTTTTGGTGGTGGACGCCGCCCAAAGTATTCAGGCCCAGACGATTTCAAACTTGTATCTCGCCCTGGAAAATGATTTAGAAATCATACCCGTACTCAACAAAGTAGACCTTCCTTCGGCCAATCCTGAGGAGGTTACCGACGACATCGTCGATCTTTTGGGATGCAAAGCCAGCGATGTAATTCCCGCTTCTGCCAAAACCGGCTTAGGGATTGAAGAAATTTTAAGCGCGATTATCGAGCGCATCCCAGCACCTAAAGGCGATCCCGCACAGCCTTTGCAGGCCCTTATTTTTGATTCCGTGTACAATCCTTTTCGCGGGGTGGAAACCTACTTCCGAGTGATTAATGGAACCATTAAAAAGGGTCAAAAAATCAAGTTCGTCAACACCAACAAGGATTATTTTGCAGATGAAGTGGGGACGTTGAAATTGACTCAAGTGCCCAAGGCAAGCATTTCTGCTGGAGACGTGGGTTACCTGATCACCGGAATCAAAGAGGCCAAAGAGGTTAAGGTGGGGGACACGATTACCGATGCCGCCAACCCAACCAAAGAGCCGATCACCGGGTTTGAGGACGTGAAACCGATGGTATTTGCCGGGATTTATCCCGTAGATACGGAGGATTATGAGGACTTGAGGTCTTCTATGGAAAAACTTCAGCTCAACGACGCCTCCTTGGTATTTAGCCCTGAAAGCAGTGCCGCCCTTGGTTTTGGATTCCGCTGTGGATTCTTGGGGATGTTGCACATGGAGATCATTCAAGAGCGTTTAGAGCGGGAATTTGAAATGACCGTGATCACCACGGTTCCTAACGTGAGTTACCATGCCTTTACCCGCAAGGACCCGGAGAAACCGCTCATCGTCAACAACCCTACCGATCTTCCGGACCCCTCTACGTTGGATCACGTGGAGGAACCCTACATCAAGGCGACCATCATCACCAAGTCTGATTTTGTGGGCAACATTATGTCCTTGTGTATCGACAAACGAGGATTGATCACGAACCAAACCTACTTGACCACGGACCGTGTTGAGCTGTCGTTTGACATGCCGCTCGCCGAAATCGTATTTGATTTTTACGACCGCCTAAAAACAGTTTCCAAGGGGTATGCATCCTTTGATTACGCCCCTATCGGTATGCGCACTTCTAAATTGGTACGCGTAGATATCTTATTGAACAGCCAACCCGTGGACGCGCTGTCTGCATTGATCCACTTTGACAACGCGGAGAACATCGGCAGACGCATGTGTGAGAAGCTCAGAGAGCTGATCCCACGCCAGCAGTTTGATATTCCGATACAAGCGGCCATCGGAGCTAAAATCATCTCTAGAGAAACGATCAAGGCCTTGCGCAAAGACGTGACCGCAAAGTGTTACGGGGGAGATATATCCCGTAAGCGCAAGCTGCTCGAGAAACAGAAAAAAGGTAAAAAACGCATGCGCCAAGTCGGCAATGTGGAGATTCCACAGCAGGCATTTATGGCGGTGTTGAAACTTAACGACTAACCCCAGAAGCGCTCTGCTATGGCTAAAATCGGCGACTTACAACTCCCCAACTTTTCTTTTTTGCTCGCCCCTATGGAGGATGTGAGCGACCCGCCATTTCGCGCGTTGTGCAAAGAACAAGGGGCAGACTTGGTGTACACCGAATTTATTTCTTCAGAAGGGTTAATCCGGGATGCGGCCAAAAGCCGACAAAAACTGGATATTTACGAGAAAGAGCGTCCAGTGGGCATCCAAATTTTTGGGGCGGAACTGGATTCGATGACCCAAGCGGTGGAGATCGTTGAGGCGTCCGGACCAGACATCATCGACATCAATTTTGGGTGTCCCGTAAAAAAAGTGGTTTCCAAGAATGCGGGGGCAGGTATATTGAAGGACATTCCTTTGATGGTGAAACTCACGGAGGCGATTGTGAAACAAACGCATTTGCCTGTGACGGTGAAAACGCGTTTGGGTTGGGACGAAAACAGTATTTACATCGAAGAGGTTGCCGAACGCTTGCAGGACGTGGGCATCAAAGCGCTTTCGATCCACGGGCGTACACGGGCTCAGATGTACAAAGGTCAGGCGGATTGGGCGCCGATAGCTCGGGTGAAAAACAACCCGAGAATACACATTCCGATTTTTGGCAACGGAGACGTAGACACCCCAGAAAAAGCGATGATTATGCGCGATGAGCTCGGCTTGGATGGGGCCATGATTGGACGCGCCAGCATTGGGTATCCGTGGTTTTTTAGGGAGTGCAAACATTTTTTTGAGACCGGCACACACATGGCCCCACCCACCCTCGAAGAGCGTGTAGCTGTGGCCAAAAGGCACCTTGAAATGTCAATTGACTGGAAGGGGGAACGATTAGGTGTTTTCGAAACCAGAAGACACTACACCAATTATTTTAGGGGTATTCAAAACTTTAAACCGTACCGTTCACGTTTGGTGAGCAGCGATGATTCAGCAGATGTATTTGCCGTGTTTGAAGATATTTTACAGGAAGTAGATCCAGATTGGTTGCCCAAGTTTGGAGACAGACCCAACGAGCAGGACACCTATAGGCCTTCTACCTGCGCCTAGAGATCTATGATTCAACTCGTGCGGCACGTCTGCTAGCCACCCAAGAAGTAATGCTGCCTAATACCGAGATGGTCACCACGACCAACAAAAAGTTTTTCCATTCAAAGGCTACGGGATAGGCCATGCCTGCTCCGATTTCCAACCACCCGAAATAGAGTTGGGATGCGATGAGCGCGCTGCCGAGTACAAGACCACCCAATCCACCGATGACAGACAGGCCAATACCTTGAATCAGGTATATTCTTTGGATGTCGCGCGAAGTAAGCCCCAGGGCAAATAAGGTATCCGCGTTTTGTCGTTTGTCCAGAATAATGGTAATCATAGCGCCCACCAGGTTAAACAAAGCGATGATTAGCACCAGGGTAAACACGCCGTAAGTCGCCGCGTATTCCGTATTCAGCATCTTGTAGAGCGCGGAATTGAGCTGTATTCGGGTTTTGACGACGTATTGATCTGGGTCCCATTTTTGGATCTGTTGAGCCCAGTACGCAGGGTCTTGAATTCCTTGCTCATTGAGTTTAACGGAAATACCGGTAGCCTGTTCAGGATCGCGACCTAGTAAGGCTTGCACCCAACGAAGGTCTGTGATCAGGTATTTTTGGTCCCAATCCGCATCGACCGCATAAACGGCCGACAGGGTTAAAAACCCTTGTTCATAAGGCGTTGAGGTGGACAGCGCGCCTTTTTTGAGGGGTTTGGGCACCAACACCCCAATCGGCTGGCTATAAGGCCCTACAGTTACCCCAAGCGTTTGAGCGAGCCCCAGTCCCAGAATGCCCACTCCTTCAACATCCCAGTCGCCTAGGTAAAGATTTTTTTCAATGGGAATGACTTCTGGCCAGTTGGGCGCCACCCCTTTGATCCAAGCGGTTTGACTTTTTTCTCCATGGGTCAAGTACACCCGTTCTTCTAGCTCTGGAGCCGAGGCCGCCACACCTTTCAGGGCATTGATTTTGGCCGAAAGAGCAGGGACATTTGTTAGGTATTTGCCTTTGACGGGCAGGACTTTGAGGTCAGGATCAGTCATCTCTGTGTAGGCGATGCTGAATTCTTTGAGCCCAGAAAATCCAGACAACACGACAAAAAGGGAGGCTGAGCCTATCAAAGCGACCAATAGGGTGACTGCGCTGATCAGGTTAACGGCAGTTTGTTTGCTTTTAGCCAGAAGATAGCGACGAGCGATGTACCCAGGAACGTTCACCTATATTTTTTTGCGCTTATCGAGTAATTCTGGGTGGGCGATCGGATTGTCAGCTCCTTTGAGCTGCTGATCAATTTTATCCAAATAGGCCAAGGTGTCGTCGATATAAAACATCAATTCCGGCATCTTTCTTAACTGATGTCTGGTGCGTGCCGCTAGTTCTTTGCGAATTAATGGTTGGTTGGAGCGAATACCAGCCAACAATTCCGGGCCTTTATCCTCAGGAAAAACACTTAAATACGCTTTGGCAACGGAGAGGTCTGTGGTTACCCGAACTTTGGTCACCGAAATTAACACTCCTTGCATTCCTCCATCTGAAGCCGCTCTTTGCAGCACATCCGCTAGGTCCGCTTGAAGGACACCTCCTACTTTTTTCTGTCTTTGGGTTTCTTCCATGCGCCAAAAATACGCAGAATATGGGTATCTTGTTGCTGTATTGCTGATCATAGGCCCATGACGCCCCATACTTCTTTTCCCGTTGACCATATCGGTATCGCCGTTTCGGATCTTTCTGAGGCCATCGCCCACTATACTTCTGTTTTTGGTCAAGGCCCAGACCACTTGGAAACTCTAGAAGCTCAAGGAGTCTCGGTCGCCTTTTTCACTACCCCAACCTCCTCTGTAGAATTACTGTCTCCTTGGGGAGAACACAGCCCCATCGCTAAGTTTTTGGACAAAAAAGGCCCTGGCTTGCACCACATGGCTTATTTAGTGCCTAAAGAACAGTATTTGGCAGAAATCAAGCGACTGACTGATCTGGGATTAAAGCCATTAACCCCATCACCTAACTTAGGCGCTAAAGGCAAACTCGTTCAGTTTTTCCACCCTCGAGAAAACCAAGGGGTGTTGATGGAACTCTGCAGCTACAAATAGCGCTTTACAGCTGTGGCGGAAATATTTATTTGTATCACTAGAAATTTGATAGTAATATTGCAGGCCCGGTCCCATAGCTCAGCTGGTTAGAGCAACTGACTCATAATCAGTAGGTCCACGGTTCGAGCCCGTGTGGGACCACAACAAAAAACCCGCTTTTGGCGGGTTTTTTTAGGCACATAGGTCAGTTAGACTAGTACACCCAGCTGTTTAGGTCTGCTCCTTCCGGCGCACTTTTTTTGATGATGTTCATGATTTTGGGCACATACATCGTGTTGTACCTCAGCCTGGAAATATACAGGGGGTTCTCCTGATCGCCATTCCAACAGTGAATCGCCCCATCTCCGTAGTCCACTTCCCCAGCGTAATACGGGTTCTTTGTTTTTTCCAAAAAGTCTTCCACCAGGTAAACAGCATTGTTGAGGTAGTAGTTGTCCATATCACCGCAGTAGATGTGTATTTTACCCGCTAGTTGTTTGCCAAGGCCATTTTCCCAGTCTCGGCGCAAAATGTGTCCGAGGTCAAAATTTTCTTTCCAATAAGCGGCGACTTCAGGGTCGATTTCCCCGGTTACTTTGTCCCATATTCTGGCCGGATATCCGTCTGGTCCTACTGGCGAATAAGTCGCTTCCCAGATATCCCACTGCTGTCCACTTCTGCTTTTTGAACCCAGCACCAACTCTCGGTGGTTGGTTTCTTCCAAGGTACTGCTCACCCTTCCCAGATGATCTCGGTGCGCAGGTCGTGGGGTTTTTTTAAAGGGGCTATCCAAGAAATACGCGTTTTTGTCTTGGTAGAGGTTGACTAAAGTATACGCTTGAAAATCGATGGGATCCGGACAAGCCGCAAAACACGCCCCGTATTGATCGGGGTACTTAATGAGCGCGGCCAACGCTTCCCAACCCCCCGTAGAGCCCCCATACAGATATCTGCTCCATTCTGCTCCAATCCCCCGGAACATCTTTTCAATGTGCGGGATGAGCTCATAGGTAATCGCGTCTCCATAGGGCCCTTGATTGGCGGAATTCACCGCATAACTGTCGTCGTAGTATGGCGTGGGGTGTTGAATTTCCATCACCAAATAGCGCGGCTGATTGGGTTTTGTCCAGTCTAAATATTGTTGATAGGCTTCTTGTTCTACCATGATATTGTATCCGTCTATGCCAAACCGTTCCGAGTATTCCGGTTTCATGTTGGGGTCTGGCGGGGTTTCTTTGAACCCGCCAAACGTGTAGGGAAAGTGTCCGTGATAAATCATCAGTGGATAGCGCGCGTCCGGGTGCTCGTCAAATCCTTCCGGTAAAAGCACATTGGCTCCGAGATAGACATCTCGCCCCCAAAATTTGCTCAGTAGCTCACTGCGCATTTTGATGTGTTTGATGTATTTGGTGTCTTTGGGCGGTTCAATGGGCGGGATTATCTGGTCAAGTGTCAAGGAATAACGACCAGAACCGGTCCAATCCACCGAGACAGGGGTGTTGTATATGTTTCCTGGCTTTAGGTTCCACTGTTGCCCTTCGCCTTGGTCTGGCGGGAGTTGCAACACGCGCCCATCCGCTAGGTGATAGGTTTCATATCGGTTGAGTAGGGCTTGAACTTGGTAGGTCCCCTTAGGCATATCCGCTATGGATTTGATTGGGTAGCCAAAGGATTCAAGATCAAATACTAGAGGGGTTCCTGGGGTCCAATCCGACACATCCATCCCAAAGGCAATTTGGGTATTCGGCCCATCTTGTATCTGAAAACGGGGTTCTTGGTCTTGGTTTAGGGAGAACATCAACACCAAACGACCCTCTTGTGCTTGATCGATAATTTCTGGGGAAAGCGTAATCTCTATCACGGGTTTTTGGGAACAGGAAACAAGGATGAGTGCAGCAAGGGCGACAGTCCAAAAGGCAAATGGTTTCATCGGCAACAAGTTAAGGTGACTAAATATAAGAAATCTCCATCACAAATTTTTGTATCTTTATAGATAAGCGTTTGTCGTACAGTCGCTTAAGTTATGGACCGCTAAAATTGATGCGATGAAAAAAATATTTGCCCTTGCGGCGCTACTTGCTTTGCCCTTGACCACTTTGGCCCAGGGCTATTTTTTGGATCGATACGCACCCTATCAATCCGAGATTCAATCCCCTGAATCCTATTTAGGTTATGGAATTGGGGAACAGCACACCAGACACGACATGATTGTGGGGTATTTAAGCGCTTTGGCTCAAAGCAGTGATCGCGCTCAACTAGTGGAGTACGGGCGCACGTATGAGGGCAGAAAGCTGGTCTTATTGGCCGTGTCCTCACCGGAGAATTTAGCCCGTTTATCGGAAATTCAGCAGGAGCACCTAAAGTCGGTAAGACCAGAGCTGGGACAAGAAACAGATCCAGAGCTTCCGCTGATCATTAATTTAGCCTATAACGTACACGGAAATGAGCCCTCAAGTTCTGAAGCGGCTTTGTTGACCGCCTACACCTTGACAGGATCTAACCACCCAGAGGTGCTCAACTACCTCAAACACGCGGTAATTTTTATCGATCCGACCATCAACCCAGACGGAAGGGACCGACACACCCAGTGGGCCAACACCTATAAAGGAACTCCATTGGTGGCGGACCCACAAGATGCGGAGCACAACGAGTATTGGCCTGGCGGGAGGACCAACCACTATTGGTTTGATTTAAACCGGGATTGGATTCTGGCCATTCATCCGGAAAGCCAAGGAAAACTCAATTGGGTCCATCAGTGGTACCCTAATGTGGTGACTGATTTTCATGAAATGGGGTCGCAAAGCACCTATTTTTTTGAGCCCATGAAAACCAACGCTTCTTGGGATCCCATCATGCCCAAGGAAAACTACAACGAGTTAAACACATTGTTTGGCCATTATTTTTCCAAATCGTTGGATTCAATCGGGTCGTTTTATTTCACCAAGGAGGTGTTTGATGGGACTTATCCAGGCTATGGGTCTTCTTATCCTGACCTTCAAGGGGGATTGGCCCTGCTCTTTGAGCAAGCCAGTTCAAGAGGGCTTAAGCAAACCACGGCTTTTGGGGAAATCACTTTTCCGTTCACCATTAGAAATCAGTACGTTTCGAGCATGACCACGGTTCAGGCTGCCGTGGAAAACCGCCAAATGATGCGCCGTTATCAGACCTCGTTCTTTAAAAGCGCCTTGTCTCGGGCTGCTAAAAGTCCGATCAAGGGCTACGCTTTTTCTGATCGGGACCGAAATAAAACCAAAGCTTTTTTGTCCTTGATGGACCACCACAAAGTCAAGGTGATGCGCCAAGGGGATCAAATTGTGGTGCCCACCGCTCAGCCTCAATACCGCTTGGTACAGACAGCTTTTGAGACCTACAGCCAATATCGAGACAGCGTGTATTACGACGCCTCTGCTTGGGCTCTTTCCCATTTTTACCAGCTGGATGCCAAACCACTGACCAAGTTGCCCACCAGCCTCTCAGAGGTACATGCCTCTGATTGGACAATTGCGTCTGATTTTGTGGCCTCTGACTATGCTTATTTAGTGGACGCCCAAGATTACCATGTGCCTGCGTTGCTTTACGCACTCCAAAAAGAGGAGTTGGTGCCCATGGTCGCGTTTAAACCTTTTTCTGTGCAAACGACCCAAGGCGTGCGGTCTTTTTCCTACGGTTCTTTGGTTTTGCCCGTCGCGCTACAGAAAAAGTCAGCCGATGAGGTAGCGCGTATTCTGTCCGCCGCCGCTAAGCGTTTAAATATTCAGACCTATGCAGCAACCACCGGACTGAGCGCTTCAGGGGTTGATTTGGGAAGTCGATACATGATGCCGGTTAAAATGCCTAAAGCAGCGATGTTAATCGGCGAAGGCGTAAGCGCGGGTGAGGCTGGAGAAGTTTGGCATTTGTTGGACCAACGGGTGGGCATGCCGATCACCAAGCTGCCTTTGCGCAGATTTGGGGGCGCATCCCTAAAAGAGTACGATGTGTTGGTCATGGTTTCAGGGAGCTACAACCTTCCGGAAGCCCAAAAACAGAAAATCAAGGATTGGACGTCTCAGGGAGGGACCTTGATCACTATCGGTCGAGGCGCTAGCTGGGTGATCAACCAAAAATGGGTAACCGAAAAGCTGATCGAGGCGCCCAAAGATTCAACAGCCACGGCAGAACGCTTGCCCTACGTGGAGGCGCCAGAACATATCGGTCGAGAAGCTTTGGGGGGAGTGTTTGTTCGTGCAGATCTCGATCTGACCCATCCCATCGGCTTTGGGTACACGAAAGACCAGGTGAGTTTGTATAAAAACAATACGGTTTGGCTAGCGCCCAGCAAAAACGCCTACAGCACTGTGTCTCGATACACAGCGAACGCCCATGTCGACGGATATATTTCCCCCAAAAACCGCGAACAATTTTTGTCCAAAAGCGCATCGGTGTTGGTCAGTCCTTTGGGATCTGGTCGTGTAATTCTCTTTGCGGACAACCCCAATTTCAGGGGTACCACTTATGGGATGAACCGCATGTTTTTAAACGCATTATTTTTAGGTGCCCACATCGAGGTGCCCAAACCTTAGTTCGAGCTCGAACAGCTTCACCGCTGACCTGCATATTTAACCACAAAACCCCGCTCAAGGCGGGGTTCTTCTTTTTGTTTTTTAAAAGTGTTGTTTTTTGACCTTAAAAAGGATTCAAGGCCTTGTTTGTAGATAATCGGGTATATTTGCGCCTTTAATTACACAACCATGTTCCAGAAAATCAATCTATTTGATCTATCACAGCCTGTAAATTACCGCACGGAACTACTTTCAGGACTTACGGTTGCCTTGGCGTTAGTGCCTGAAGCAGTGGCATTTGCCTTAATCGCAGGACTATCACCGCTGACCGGATTGTACGCGGCATTTGTGATGGGATTGGTGACTTCTATTTTTGGCGGTCGTCCAGGAATGATTTCTGGAGCCACAGGGGCTATAGCCGTAGTGATTGTGTCTTTGGCCCAGAGTCATGGAGTAGAATATGTGTTTGCGGCAGTGGTGCTTTCCGGTTTGATTCAAATGGCCGCAGGCGCCCTTCGCCTGGGCAAATTCATCCGATTAGTTCCTCATCCCGTTATTTTTGGTTTTGTCAATGGACTAGCCATCGTTATATTTTCTGCGCAGTTGGGACAATTTAAGGACGGTACAGGAAGTTGGCTGTCCGGAACAGACCTATATGTTTTTGGCGGATTAGTTCTGTTGGCGATGGCGATCATCTATGGATTGCCAAAAATCACCAAGGCGGTTCCAGCCTCTCTGACCGCAATCTTATCCGTGTTTGCCTTGGTTTATTTTTTGGGAATAGACACCAAAACAGTGGGGGATATATCTTCCATTCAAGGCGGATTTCCCCCTTTTCACCTGCCCGAGGTACCGTTGAGCTGGGATACATTATTATTGGTGCTCCCTTATGCGGGGATTATGGCTGGCGTTGGATTGATTGAAAGCCTTTTGACGTTAAACATCGTGGATGAAATTACCGAGACTCGAGGTAATGGCAACCGAGAAGCGATCGCCCAAGGAGCGGCCAATCTGCTCTCAGGGATGTTTTCAGGTATGGGTGGTTGCGCGATGATTGGGCAGAGCTTAATCAACGTTTCCAACGGAGCACGCGCCCGATTATCGGGAATATTTGCCTCTGTGATGTTGCTCGTCTTTGTGGTTTTTGGCGCGCCTCTGATCGAACAAGTCCCGATGGCCGCCTTAACGGGGTTGATGATCATGGTCGCCATAGGCACCTTCGAGTGGGCAAGCTTGCGCACCTTCCGTAAAATGCCCGCTTCCGATGTTCTGGTGATGGTATTGGTTACCCTAGTCACCGTGTTTTTGCACAACCTGGCTTTGGCCGTATTGGTCGGGGTGGTGATCGCCGCGCTGGTATTTGCCTGGGATAACGCCAAACGCATACGCGCCAGAAAACACATCGATGAGCATGGGGTAAAACACTACGAAATTTATGGACCTTTATTTTTTGCCTCTGTCGCTACATTCAACGAAAAGTTTGATCCGATGAACGACCCTCAAGAAGTAAATATCGACTTTAAAGACTCCCGAATCGTCGACATGTCCGCCATTGAAGCAGTCAACAAACTCACCGATCGCTACCTCAAACAAGGCAAATCCCTTCATCTCAAACACCTCAGTCCCGATTGCCGCGCACTTCTGCACAGGGCCGATAATTTAATCGAAGTAAACGTGCTAGAAGACCCCACGTACAAGGTTGTTTTGGATTGATTTTGACTTAAAATCATTAGATAAAGCCGCTTTTTGAAAATTTTCAAGAGTGGCTTTCTTTTTGAGTTATTAACAACTTTTCAACAGATCAATTAGGGTTAAACCCTCAATTATTAATTAAGCCGGCCTAGTTGATAGTGTTCCTGAAATTGAGCAATATCAACGGATTACAAAGTAATTAACGGAATACAAAAAATTACGTATAACGAACAGGGAACATTATTATTGCTTTTATTGAGAGGAGTTTTTTGAAATAATAATAATAGTGGTAATACAATGAGAGTAATTTTCAAGAAAGCCTCAAGCAAATCAGACTAATTTTAAGAGTATATATATAAGGTATATTATGAAAAAATTTGTTTTCCTCTTAGCGTTGGTTTTTTCAGGAGCTGTGGCATTTGCACAAAACGTTCCTGTCATCTCAAACACCAATTTAACCCAGACCGTTACCGAGGCTGGAACCATTCAAATTGATTTGGCCACTCTTGTCTCTGGAACAGGCACGTCTACGGTAACTTATGCGATCAGCCTAAATCCAACCCAAGGTACAGCAACCATAAATGCATCTACAGGGATGGTTTCCTATGTACATTCTGGGGCCCATGTGGGTTCAGACTCCTTTAACTGGACGGTAACTACTAGTGATGGAAGTGCATCAGGCAGTGTGGCCATTACGGTAACACTTACGAATGATGCTCCAGTGATTACAGCAGCTCCCATAACTGTTGATGAAGGGAAAAGGATTACACAAGCCATTACATCTTCTGACGAAGAAAACAATCCAGTAGAATTTGAAATTGTACTTCAACCCACAGATGGAACACTGATCATTAATTCCAACAACGAAATTGTGTATACCCACAATGGAAATGATTGTGAGGCTTGTTTAACCGATACTTTTTCTATACGAGTAAAAGAACAAGCAGGATCAGTAACTTCACCAAGAACAGGAAATACGGCCACGTATACAGTAAACGTAACTCAAGTTAATGATGCGCCAACCGCCTCAGCGATCAGCCTCAATGTAAACGAAGGAGCGACAGCCACAGCAAACATTGTTGCTTCTGATTCAGATACTCCAGCCAATAACCTTTCTTATTCGGTGGTGACCCAACCACAATATGGAACCCTAACCATTTCTTCCTCAGGAGCAATCAGCTATGTGCACAATGGATCAGAGTCAACCCTAGATTCATTTGAGTATCAGATTTCTGATGGAGCCCTGAGCAACAAATACACCGTACCCGTGTTGATCACCGCGGTAAACGACGCACCTGTTGGGGTAGCGGACTCTTATTTTGTTTTGGGAACAAATCCAATAACCATCAACGCCAATGTCGGCGTGCTTTCCAACGACACAGACGCAGAAAATGATGCGATGACCGTGGTTATCTCAGACCTGCCTACTTCTGGCACGGTCTCCTTATCAACTGACGGAGGGTTTGTCTATACACCAACATCAAGCAATTCGACACAAGATACTTTTTCCTACATACCAAAAGATGCCAACGGACTGGCTGGAGCAGAAGTAATTGTAACGATTGAATTCAGCACGATTGCACCAGCTCCTGAGCGATTTACTACAACCGAAGGAGGAACGATCACTACGAACCTGCAACAAAGTGTATTGTTAAACGATAAAGACAGTAACAACCTAAGTTTAACGGCAGAAGTTGTAACTGCTCCTTTATATGGAACATTAACACTCAATGCAGACGGAACATTTACTTATGTACATGACGGATCTGAAAACCGCAGAGATCGATTTACCTATAAAGCTATTAACAGCAACGGGGATGAGAGCAAAGCTATTTTCGTGGTTATAGACATCACCAATGTTAATGACGCGCCTGTCGCGGAATCATCCACGATCAATCTATCAGAAG
Organism: Flavobacteriaceae bacterium; assembly: GCA_023260435.1. Classification (GTDB taxonomy): domain Bacteria; phylum Bacteroidota; class Bacteroidia; order Flavobacteriales; family Flavobacteriaceae; genus MAG-120531. The sequence goes on from JALQVG010000032.1 coordinate 23,278, forward strand.
GAGAAACGATATCTTTCTACCCACTTTACACAGACACAGATTCTGAACTTCAAGAACTAACATTTAGGATTTTTTCTGCCACAAACACAACAACGGCATCTCTGGTTCCATTGACAACAAACGCAGGAGTTTTGTCTGTAAATGAATCGGGACAGCTAGTGTTTATTCATAATGGTTCTGAGACATTCTCAGCTCAATACTACTACCAAATCACCGACGGCGCGCTAACCTCGTCAATTGAGCCATTAACTATTGAAATCACTCCAGTAAATGACGCTCCTGTTGCTTTGGGCGTTGCCTCTGGAACGATTCAAGTTAATGAGGGGGCCAGTATTTCAGGTAATTTGTTGGCATCGGATGTAGATTCTGAAGATCTTGAGTTTTTTGTGGTAACGCGACCAACTTATGGAAGCATATCAATTAATGCAAATGGATCATTTACCTATATAAATAATGGATCTCTTCAAGGAACAGTTTCAGGGGATCGATTTGTGTATAATGTTTCAGATGGAACATCGTCAAGCGCAAACAAAACCGTTGAAATCAGTGTTTCGCCAGTTAATGATGCTCCAGTTGCTGAACAAAACGTTTCTATCAATGTAGATGAAGGAGGCTCCATAAGCTTTGGGCTTTTAAACCGATTCCAAGACGAAGAGCAAGATCCTTTTACAATTCAAATCACCACCAACCCGGTTAACGGTACAATTACGTCCACTACAGGCCAGCAATATTTATACACCCACAATGGCTCTGAAACAGTATCGGATGTTTTTGCGGTTACTGCAACAGACGCACAAGGCGCATCAACCACTATGTCGGTAACTGTAAACATTGCTCCAATCAACGACACTCCTGTTCTTGCGGCATTGAATGATCCAATTGAAGTTGATCAGCTGGATGAAGTTACCTTTACTATTTCAGCATCTGACGCAGATCAGGATGAACTAACGTATACTATAAGTACTCCCGCTACTCGAGGTACGTTAACTAATAATCAAGACGGATCATTTACCTATGTAGATAATTCTGCGGATGCAGACAAGGTTGATGGGTCGTTTACTCCAGTTACTTTTGGTATAACAGTTAATGACGGTGAGGTTGATAGCGCAGAGAGAACTTATTCCATATCTATTACTGACATTGATGAAAGTCTCCCAATGCTTACCATTGCTTCTACTTCTGGAATTAGCAGTATTAATGAGGGACAGAGTACCACATTAAGAGCGTCTTTAATATCCAATGATTTTTATTCAAGAAATAGAGATTTACCAGCAGCACTTTCAAGCAAGTACACTTATTTAGGAGAGTATAACGGACATACTTATTATGTATATACCGGAGCTAACAATGAATGGGAAAATAGCCAAGGATATTCATTTGCAGTTACTAAAGCTAACGAAGCTGGAGGATATCCAGTAGTTTTTGAAACAGCGGCAGAGTTTGATTATTTCAAAGCTAATTTTAATGTAAATTTTAGTTTTTGGCTTGGTACACGATTTAATTATGTAGACAATAAAATTGAGCTTCGCACTAACCAATCAGTAATTAGCGAGAATTATCTGTCAGGAACAGCCACTTCAATAGGAAGAAACTATGACAATAGTATTGAAACCAACGGCTCATATTTAAGATATACTGCCGTAGCAATCTCTGTTAATGGTTGGAGCAATACTGATCCTGAAAATGGGAATTGGACGGTCGTTGAGTTTGATAAGAGCTTTATTCCTAATTCAGACATATCGTTTACACTGTCCACTACTGGAAGTACTGCTGAAACTGATGATTATTCGCTTTCAACATCAACGTTTACTATTCCAGCCAACACTACCGGATTGGACATTACTTTGACAACTTCGGACGACACAGCGGACGAGCCAAAAGAAAACATCTTATTTACACTTGGAAAAGTTGGAGAGGGGGTCTACAACATTAGAAGAAGCCAAAAGACATTATCCATAGACATACTAGATAATGACGACACTTCTGTTGGCTTTACCTATTTAGGTGTTGATCAGGGAATTGTTTCTGAGAGTAATAGTGAAATATCAATTATTGCTACTCTAGAGAACCCAAAACCATTTGAGACTTCATTATTACTTGATTTTGGAGGTACCGCCGAGTACGGAGAAGACTATACTAGCCAAGATACTGGATTTGTTTCAACTCTTATGAGTAACCAGTCAGGAATTAGAGGAGTAGCTAAAGCTAGTAACGGAGACCTTTATTTTATAACCAATCAAAATCAAATAAAAAAAGCCACGAGTGCTTCTGGCTATTCAACAATAACAAATTATAATGTAAATACTAATTGGGGCAACCACACAATTGAGCCTGTATCACTAGCTCAAGCCCGATTTAGATACTTAAGGGATATTGTAATCGACAGCAATGATGACTTATACATTATAGACGATAATTATATTCGTAAAATAGATACTAGTTTAGGGGTTGTTTCTTTTGTAGCAGGGGCAGATCAATGGGATACGTCTAGTGATGGTACTGGAGCCGGCGCAAAATTCAGAGACTTAAGAAAGTTGGCTATAAATTCTGACGGGTCTAAACTATATGTGCTTGAAAACAGTAAAATAAGGCAGATTACATTTAATAGTGAAGGATCTGCTGTCGTGACAACTATTATTGGAAACGGTAGTTGGGACTATATTGATGGACCAGGATTGGATGCTCGACTAAGAGAGCCAAGGGCGATTGCAGTAAATACCGAAGGGGAACTGATTATAGCAGAACATGGAACATTGAGAAAATATGCAGACGGAGTTGTGTCAACCATTGTAGAGTTTGGATGGGAAAAATCCGGATTAGCCTTAAGTCAAAATTATATATATTTTTCATCCTCAAACGATCACCAAATCTACAGGTATAATATCGTTAAAGATATTGTTGAGCAAGTTGCAGGAAGACAAGGGATTAGTGGTTCAACAGATGGGGCCGTAAAAACCGCAAAAATTGAAAGACCAGAACAGCTGATGTTGTTGAATAACGAGCTGCTTTTTGTGGAGTCTAACAATGGAAAAGCTAGAAAAATAGACTTTTTAAATAAGCTGCGTATTCCAGCAGGCCAATCTCAAGGAACGTTTAAATTAAGTTTAACCAACGACAGCTTTTATGAATTACCAGAAACGATTGAGCTCTCTGTTACAGAAGCTAATGGGCTTGCACCAGACGGAACAACCTCAGCGACGATTACCCTAACTAGTGATGACACTGCTCCAGAAGTAAGAATTACTTCTAGCGTGAGTTCTATAGCAGAACAAGGAGGGTCGGCATTGGTAACTATTCAGTTAGGTCAATCGGACGACAACAGCAGCAAGATAGACATGGATGAGGCCAACAAAGGGTCATTTGTCTATTTAGGAGATTTCCAAGGATCCAAATATTATTTAGCCAATAATGGGGATAGTTGGACTGGAGCACAGAGAAACGCATCTAATTTAGGAGGATACCTTCTGACCATCAACTCTGAAGCGGAGAACAATTTTATCAAAGGAAAAATGAGAAACCAAACATATGCCGTTTGGTTAGGATATACTGACAGATCTAATGAGGGCTCTTTTGTTTGGGAAAATGGCAGCAAATCTACCTACACCAGTTGGGGAGGAAACGAACCAAATAACGCAGGGGATGAGGACTATGCGGTAATGTTTGACAATGGTCAGTGGAATGACCAAGGAGATGGATGGCAAAGGTATATTGTAGAGTACAGTGGAACGAAGTCATCTTTACCCACCGCAATCAACTATACAATTACAGGAACAGATGGGTTTGAAGAGGACTTCTCTATTCCAGCAGAACGGACCCTTACAATTCCTGCCGGACAGAGCCGTGCATCATTTACAGTTTCTTCAACGGCGGATTTAATTTCTGAATCTAGGGACTTTATCGATATTACATTGACCTCTGTTGATGGAGAAAACGGGATTATTAGTGAAACAAGCGGTAGCGTACAAATCGAAATTCTAGATGACGACGCTCCAGCTGTTGAATGGTCAGCAGCTGCGACTACACTAGTGGAAACAAGTGAGACAGGAGTGAAAATCACCGCTTCAACTGCCGTGGCAAAACAACAGGACATTGTTTTATCATTGAGCACTAGTGTTGGAGAAGTTGCGGATACAGCTACGTTTAATGCAGATTATTTTATTCCAGAACTGAATACAGTTTCAACATTAGCAGGAAGCGGAAGAACAGGATTTAAAGACGGAAAAGGAACGCTTTCTAGCTTTAGATCCAATAATAAAATACGCCCCTATACTTCAGGCAGCTACTTAATCGCTGATCCGGAAAACAATACAATTAGGCTATTATCCTCAGACGGAACAGTTTCTACTTTTGCAGGAAATGGAAACTGGGGACATGATCCAGCGCCAAACGGAACACCAAAATTGCAAGCTTCGTTAGCTAGACCATCTGACGCGATTATGGCACCTAATGGAGATGTTTATATTGCTGAGTCAGGAAGAAATAGAATTTCTAAAATTTCTGCTCAAGGATTGTATTCCGTGGTTGCCGGAAATGGCAATTGGGGGTCAGAAGATGGAACAGGCGTCAACAGCTCTTTCCAAGACCCTAGAGCATTGGCCATTGATTCTAGAGGAAACTTATATGTTGTAGGAAACAATAGAGTAAGAAAAATCGCCTTTACCGATGGCGTTGCTGAGGTATCTACATTTGCCGGAGACGGAAATTGGGGACGAGAAAACGGAGAGGGC
>JALQVG010000086.1 GCA_023260435.1 Flavobacteriaceae bacterium
CCTCTGTGGTCAAATCCCAAATCCAACTCCATGCCAAAATGGGCGGCGTGGTGCCGGAAGCCGCAGCCCGCGCACATGTAAAAAACATCCTGTCAGTTACGGAAAAAGCGCTTAAGGACGCGGGCACGCCTTTGGAAAAAATTGGCAGATCAATTGAGTGAGTGGACCCAGAAAATCGAAAGAAAGCTCGCCTTGGGAGGGATTACGGTACTGGCCTATAAAACAGCCTTGGCCAAAAACAGATCTGTTCAGCAGCAACTAAACCAAGAGATTAAACAGCTTGAGGCCCTGCAAAGAACGATGGCCGCCTGGGGGCAAATCACCCCTGACTTCAAAGCGGCAGATACAGTATGGAAACCCATGGCTTTGGATACTACGTGGCTGCGCTCAACGGCAAGCAAGAGGAGTGAACTGCTTGTCCATCAAGCCAGAACAGAGAAAAACCTGCAACTTCAAGGGTACTTACCCAGTCTGTCCGGCGCCGTGTTTCAAGGCTCAAACGATGCGGTAAGCGGTGAAAAATACTCAGGTTTTCAAGTGGGTATTTCTTTTCCTATTTGGGCCAAACCCCAACATGCGCGAGTCAAAGCGGCTCAATATCGATGGAGTGAAGCACAGTGGCTGGCTGAAGACCAAGAGCAAAAATGGGCATTGGCCAGACAAGAGGCAATCGCTCGATACCAGCAGGCACTTTCCGCCTGGGAGTCCATAAATCTGAGTGACCAATATCTGGGGGATGAACTTTCCAAAAGTGCTGAAGTCTCCTACCGAACTGGGGCGATTGATTTTTGGCAATACGCCATGATTCAAGATCAGGCCTTACAATCAATGTTAGAATACCTACAGCTGCAATGGCAATTAGACCAAGCAGTACTCGCGCTTAATTATCCAGATGACACCCTATAAATCAATACCTATGAAATTTCTAACTAGTGCATTGGTCACCTTACTTATGATCGGTTGCGGAGCAGATCCTGCCCCGAAAGAGTTGAAAGAGCCTGAACCAGAAACTGTGGTGACCACAGAAATCGCTGAGGTACAACCTAACCAAAAAGTCCTTCAGGTGCACGGCACCCTAGTCGTGCCTCCTAGCCATGAAGCCACCGTTCATCCGATGTTTGCTGGGTACGTACATTCCATAGAGCTATTACCTGGAGAGAAGGTTAAAAAAGGCGAAGTGCTTTTTGAACTGACCCATCCCAACTATATTGAGCGACAAAGAAATTATTTGTCTGCCCAGGCTTTGTTCAAGCAGCAAGAAAAAGAATGGAAAAGACAGTCTCAGCTCTATGCGGAAAAAATCAGTTCCGATAAAGAGGCGGCTGAAGCAGAAAATCTGTGGTCACAAGCCAAGGCGTCCTATTGGGCTGCTCAAGCTGAGGTCAAATTGATGGGGATCGATGTACCGGCTTTAGAGAAGGGCGTTATCCGTCCCACCCTGTATGTGCGGGCACCAATCGATGGTTATGTAACTGAAGTGGGGGCTCACCAAGGCATGTATTTGTCGGAGAATCAAGCGGCGGTTACCATCACGGACTTGACTCAGATGCATTTGGAGTTGGAAGTGTTTGAACACCAAGCATCCCAACTAGCCACTGGCCAATCTGTTTCTTTTTACCTACAAGATCGACCCGAGCAGGTGTATTCCGCCCAGATACACGTGATCAACAAGGCCATAAATCCACAAACACGTACGTTGGTCGTACATGCGGATATCGATCAGACTGTTCAAGGAACCTTAACCCCTGGTATGTTTGTAGTAGCCCAAATCGCTATCGACTAAGTTTATTTTTTATATTCGTGGGGTGGAGTACCTCAATGAGTTTTTAGTTTCTGTATTGCCCTACACAGAATGGGTGATGCTTTTTTTAGTAGTCGGTGGAGGATTGTTTTTAACGATCTATTCTCGATTGCTTCCCTTTCGATATTTTAAACACGCCATTGAAATCACGGCTGGAAAGCACGATGACCCAAACGCCCCTGGTGAAGTAAGTCATTTTCAAGCGCTTTCCTCGGCAGTCGCAGCGACCGTGGGTATGGGTAATATTGCGGGTGTAGCCATCGCTATTTATTTGGGGGGTCCAGGTGTTGTTTTTTGGATCTGGATGACGGCTTTAATCGGCATGGCCATCAAATATTACTCCTGTACTTTGGCCGTTATGTACCGTGGAGTTAATCCACAAGGGATGGTGCAAGGGGGCCCCATGCACTATATGGTGCAAGGAATTGGGCCTAAAGCTAAAGGACTTGCTGTGTTTTTCTCTGTAGCTGGTCTTTTTGGGGTGTTACCTGCCTTTACGGCCAATCAACTGGTGCAAACCCTAGTCGATGTAGTGGAGCCTCATAGCTGGACACCCATCACGGATCCTTGGACATGGAAGTTAATTTTGGGTTTAACGCTATCGGCACTCACGGTGGGGGTTATTTTTGGCGGTCTAAAAAAAATCGCCCGTGTAGCCTCCTCCATGGTACCCCCAATGGTGTTGGTTTATCTAGGCTCGGTGTTGTGGATATTAATCAACTCCTGGAGTGAAGTACCCGGGGTATTTGCCTTGATTTTCGAGGAAGCATTCAATACCCGTACCATGGTTCAGGGAGGACTTTGGGGATTGATCATCGTCGGGATTAGGAGGGCGATATTTTCCAATGAATCTGGAGTAGGGTTGGCCCCTATGTTTCACGGACAGTCTAAATCTACTTATGCTGTTCAAGAGGGACTGGTAGCGATGTTGGGTCCGTTTATCGATACGATTGTGGTATGTACCCTCACGGCTTTGGTGATATTGGTCAGCGGTGTCTACCTAGAAGGCGGTTCCAATGGGATATTGATGACCCTAGAGGCCTTTAGGGCCTTTTTCGGACCCTATGGAGCCGTTTTGCTGTTGGTTGTTGTGGTGGCTTTTGGGCTGTCTACCCTGTTTACCTATGCGTACTACGGAACCAAGTGTTTAGATTTTCTCTCTGACTACCGGTGGGGGTATCGCTATAACTATATCTACATATTTAGCATTACCTTAGCAGCTGTCGCCTCAGTGGATTTGGTCATTAATATCATTGACTTATCCTTTGCTCTGATGTGCATCCCTAATATGATCGCGCTGCTGTACCTTGCTCCAAGGGTAAACGCTGCAGCTCGTGACTACTTTAAACGCCCATGAGTACCCACCGATCTGGATTTGTCAACATTATTGGAAACCCCAACGTAGGAAAATCTACGTTGATGAATGCTTGGGTTGGCGAAAAATTATCCATCATTACTTCGAAAGCCCAAACGACCCGCCACCGTATTTTAGGTATTGTGAATGGAGATGATTTTCAAGTGATTTTATCGGATACACCCGGGATTATCAAACCGGCCTATCAGTTGCAAAATGCGATGATGCAATTTGTATCTACTGCTTTTGAGGATGCGGACGTTTTGGTCTACATGGTGGAAATAGGCGAAAAAGCACTTAAAGACGAAGGCTATTTTAATAAAATAGCCAACAGCGAAGTACCTGTTTTGCTGTTGCTCAATAAAATTGATCAAGCAGACCAACAAAAACTCGAAGAACAAGTCGCCTATTGGCAAGAGCAATTACCCAAAGCAGAAATTCATCCCATCTCTGCCTTGACCGTGTTTAACGTCAAGGAGGTGTTTGATCGAATTTTGGAATTGTTGCCTGAAGCACCCCCTTATTATCCCAAGGATCAATTAACCGACAAGCCTGAACGTTTTTTTGTCAACGAGGCCATTCGTGAAAAAATCTTGAAATTTTACCAAAAGGAGATTCCGTACGCGGTGGAGATTGACACAGAAGAGTTTGTAGAAGATGAGAAAATCATCCGAATGAGGGCAGTGGTCATGGTCGAGCGCGAAACCCAAAAGGGAATTATTATCGGTCATCGAGGTGCAGCCTTGAAGCGGGTAGGTGTGGCGGCGCGAAAAGACTTAGAGCGTTTTTTCGGCAAACAAGTTCACCTCGAACTCTACGTTAAAGTCAATCCTGACTGGCGTTCAAACCAAAGGCAGCTCAAGAGATTTGGGTACGACCAGGGGTAATGATCTCCGCTGATGGGGCTTGTACGGAATTTAAATCCTATTTTTGCACCAAATTCCCTTTATGAGTGCTATTGTAGCCATTGTTGGTCGCCCTAATGTGGGCAAATCTACCTTATTCAACCGATTGATTCAGAGACGTGAAGCCATAGTTGATGCGGTTAGCGGGGTGACACGTGACCGACACTACGGAAAAAGTGAGTGGAATGGGCGTATTTTTTCAGTCATCGACACAGGAGGATACGTTTTGGGAAGCGAGGATATTTTCGAAAAAGAAATCGACAAGCAAGTAGAGTTGGCCATCGATGAGTCGGACGTCATCATCTTTGTGGTCGATGTGGAAACCGGGATTACCGGTATGGATGCAGATGTGGCACAATTACTCAGAAAAGTGAAAAAACCCGTGTTGTTGGCGGTCAATAAAGTGGATGCCAATAACCGAATCGACGACGCCTATGAGTTCTTTAATCTGGGCTTAGGTCAATACTACAATATATCCGGGATAACCGGTAGTGGAACAGGAGATTTACTCGACGCTGTGGTGGCTGCTTTGCCCCCTCAAGTCGAGGATGACAATGATGCTGAACTGCCTAGATTTGCCGTAGTAGGACGACCAAATGCGGGAAAATCCTCCTTGATCAATGCCTTGATCGGTGAGGAACGCTATATCGTCACTGATGTGGCAGGTACCACCCGGGACAGTATCGATACCAAATACAATCAATTTGGTTTTGAATTTAACCTAGTCGATACAGCGGGTATTCGTAGAAAGGCTAAAGTTCGGGAAGATCTAGAATTTTATTCCGTTATGCGATCGGTTCGCGCCATTGAACAATCTGATGTCTGTCTATTGGTGTTGGATGCTACCCGAGGATTTGACGGTCAAGACCAAAATATTTTCTGGCTGGCCCAACGAAACAATAAAGGGATCGTCATTTTGGTGAACAAATGGGATTTGTACGAGAAAGACACTAATAGTGCTAAAGAATACACCCAGAAAATTAAAGAGGTCATCGCTCCATTTGTCGATGTGCCTATTGTATTTGTTTCTGTAAAGAATAAACAAAGAATATTTAAAGCGATTGAAACCGCTGTACAGGTGTACCAAAATCGATCTAAACGCGTACCGACTCATCAGTTTAATGAAGTGATGTTGCCGTTGATCGAAAACTATCCGCCACCTGCCAATAAGGGCAAATACATCAAAATCAAGTTTTGCACCCAAATACCCTCTCCGTATCCTCAGTTTGTGTTTTTCTGCAACCTACCTCAGTACGTGAAAGATCCGTACAAACGATTTTTGGAAAATAAAATCCGTGAAAACTTTGATTTCAATGGGGTGCCGATCAGTATTTTTATCCGAAAAAAATAACTATAACTGATCCCTAATCGCGATCAACTCTTTTTTCACCCCCTCAAGACGAGCGATCAACTCGGCGGTGGTCATCGTGTTTTTTCGCTCGAGTTTCAATTGACTTTTCGCGCCCTCTAAGGTGAACCCCTTTTCCTTGACTAAATGGTGAATCTGGGTGAGCAAGGCTACATCCTCCGGGGTAAATTTTCGCGCACCGCGTGCATTTTTTTTCGGGTTGAGTTGGGGGAATTGGGTTTCCCAAAACCGAATCAGCGAGGTGTTCACCGAAAAGGCCTCTGCGACTTCGCCGATAGAGTAATAACGTTTGTTAGGCAGTGTGTGCATTAATCGAGGGATTGGTTTTCTTGACTGGCGTAGCGCAACATACTTTGAAACTCCTCTGGAGTAAGGCTGCCGTAGTAAAAATTGATCGGATTGATTTTTTTCCGGTCTTTCCACACCTCGTAATGCAAGTGTGGAGCCTCAGAACGACCAGTGCTGCCGACATATCCGATTAAATCACCTCGCTTGACGCGCTGGCCCACCCGTACATTGTATTTGCTCAAGTGTCCGTACAAGGTCTCATAGCCAAAACCATGGGCGATGCGTATGTGGTTTCCATATCCGGAAGATCGGTTATCGGCCCGCACCACTTTTCCATCACCAGGTGCGTAGATCGGGGTCCCTTTTGGGGCGGTAAAGTCCATACCCCAGTGCATTTTTCTTGTTTTTGAAAATGGATCAGAGCGATATCCGTATCCTGAGGCAATTCGAGTCATTTTTTCATTGGAAAGGGGCTGAATCGCTGGAATGGAGGCCAACAGTGTTTCTTTTTCCGAGGCAAGTGCCGTGATTTCGTCTAGTGATTTTGATTGAACGACTAATTGTTTTTGGAGGATATCCATTTTTTTAGCGGTTTCTGCAATCAGGTCTGAGTGTTCGTATCCCTCGTAAATTTGATACCGGTTGATGCCGCCAAATCCAGCTTTTCTTTGGGACTCGGATATTGGAGCGGTTTCAAAATAAACCCGGTAAATCGTGTTGTCGCGCTCTTCTATGTTGGCCAATACCTTTTGGGCTTGCTCCATCTTTTTTTGAAGTAGGCTGTACTGAACCTTAAAGTTTTCTACTTCGCGTTGTAAGGAGAGTTCTTTTGGGGTATTTACAATGGTTGTATTCAGTAAGACGACTAATCCAAGTAACCCAAAAACCGCTGAAGCCAGAAGAAAGGTAAACACCCGCCGATAGCGCACCAGCGCCCGTACCTGGATTTTCTTGTACGAAAGGGTCCGTGGATCGTAGTAGTATTTTACTTGGGCCATCTCACTAAATTTGTGCTATTTTTGTGCGTAAATGCCATTCTTACAAAGATAATTCCTTTTTAGACACTGAGCACAGCACCTTAACCATCCTTTAACTTTGATGAAATCTCAAGACATTCGCCATAAATTCCTTCAGTTTTTTAAAGAAAAACAACACCGAATTGTTCCTTCTGCGCCCATGGTGATCAAAGACGATCCAACGTTGATGTTTACCAATGCTGGTATGAACCAATTTAAGGCCTATTTCTTGGGAAACGCCAAAGCGGCTGATCAGCGGGTGGCTGACACCCAAAAATGTCTTCGAGTTAGTGGTAAACACAACGATTTGGAGGAAGTAGGAAAAGATACCTACCACCACACTATGTTTGAGATGCTGGGAAATTGGAGTTTTGGTCAAAGCCAACCAGGAGGAAATGGTTATTTTAAAAAAGAGGCTATTGAATGGGCTTGGGAGCTGCTCACGGAGGTATATGGGATTGATCCATCGTGGATGTATGTGACCGTATTTGAAGGTTCTGATGATGCGGATCAACTAGAAAAGGATGAAGAGGCCTTGGCCCTGTGGCGCAACCTAGTCCCCGAATCCCAAATACTTTATGGCAACAAGAAGGACAATTTTTGGGAGATGGGGGATCAAGGACCCTGTGGTCCTTGTTCAGAGATCCATGTAGATATTCGCTCTGCAGCTGAAAAAGCCAAAATACCCGGGGCTTCCCTGGTAAACAACGACCATCCTCAAGTGATTGAGATTTGGAACTTGGTTTTTATGCAGTTCAACCGAAAGGCAGATGGACAGCTCGAACGCTTGCCCGCACAGCATGTGGATACGGGTATGGGTTTTGAGCGCTTGTGCATGGTGTTACAAGGAGTTCAATCCAATTACGATACGGATGTATTTAAGCCTTTAATTCGCGAGATAGAAAATATTACCGATGTAACTTACGGGCAAAAAGAAGAAACTGATATTGCCATTAGGGTGATCGCAGACCACATTCGCGCCGTGTCCTTTTCCATTGCGGATGGTCAGTTACCCTCCAATGCTGGAGCCGGTTACGTAATCCGCAGAATTTTGCGCCGGGCCATACGCTATGGATTTACCTTCCTAGGCGCTAAAGAACCTACGATCTTCCGTTTGGTGAAAATTCTGGTCGCTCAAATGGGAGATTCTTTCCCAGAGCTCAAAGAACAACAACAGTTGATCACCAACGTGGTGCGCGAGGAAGAACAGTCCTTTTTGAAGACATTAGATCAAGGCCTGCAATTGCTGGATGTTTTGGTGGCAGGATTAAGCACCAAGGTACTTCCTGGAGATAAAGCTTTTGAGCTATACGACACCTTTGGGTTTCCCATTGACCTTACTGCATTGATTCTTTCTGAAAAAGGGTTTGGTTTGGACCAGGAGGGATTTGCCAAATCCATGGAAGCGCAAAAAGCGCGTTCCAGAAAGGCAGCCCAAATCGACAAGGAAGATTGGGTGGTCTTGCGCGAGGATGACCAACAAGAATTTGTGGGATATGACACCTTGGAGGTGGATGTTCGCTTGGTGAAGTACCGCAAAATGACTTCTCAAAAAGAAGGGGTGCTCTATCAGTTAGTGTTTAATCTAACCCCGTTTTACCCAGAAGGTGGAGGACAGGTAGGAGATAAAGGATATTTAGAGGCCGCAAACGGAAACATTACCTATATCATTGATACCAAACGGGAAAACCAAGAAATCGTTCATTTTGCCAAACAACTTCCCTTGGAGTTGGAAGGTAAGTTTAAGGCAGTAGTCGACCGACTTCAACGAGCCAGAACAAGCCAAAACCACTCGGCCACCCATTTGATGCACCAGGCGTTGCGCAGTGTTTTGGGGACCCATGTCACCCAAAAAGGATCGGCGGTACACTCTAAGTATTTGCGTTTTGACTTTTCGCATTTTGCCAAGTTGACCCAAGAGGAATTAGAAGCCGTGGAGCAATTTGTCAATGCGCGGATCGAGAGTCAGATCCCCTTGGTGGAACAGCGCATGGTTCCCATGGAACAGGCGGTGGAACAAGGAGCTATGGCCCTGTTTGGCGAGAAATATGGCGACGCAGTGCGCACGATTAGATTTGGTTCGTCTATTGAACTTTGCGGGGGTACACACGTGGCCAATACATCGGACATATGGCACTTTAAAATTATCTCAGAAACCGCAGTCGCCGCGGGTATACGCCGTATAGAAGCGATTACTGGAGATGCCGTACGCGCATATTTTATGGATCATTACAAGCAGCTGACTGCCGTAAAAGAAGTACTGAACGCCACAGGTGATCCTCTGGTTCAGGTAAAGCAATTACAGGAACAAAATCAGTTGCTTAAAAAAGAGCTCGAATCGATCATGAAGGAAAAAGCCATGGGACTAAAGCAAGGCTTGATCGACAGCATCCAAGAAGTCAACGGAATAAAATTGATTGCCCAAAAGGTGGATTTAGCCCCTGGATTGGTAAAGGATTTGTGTTTTCAGATTGGGGCTCAGATGGATAATTTAGTGCTGGTATTGGGAACGGCTCAAGAGGATAAAGCGATAATCAGCTGTTACGTATCCAAAGAGTTAGTTGCTGATCGAGGTCTTCACGCTGGCGAGGCGGTCAAGCAATTGGGCAAATACATCGAAGGCTCAGGTGGTGGGCAACCATTTTTTGCCACAGCGGGCGGTAAAAACCCCGATGGACTTGTTCAAGCGGTCTCTGCAGCTGCAGATTGGCTCAGCACTGCTCGCTGATCAATATCCTTTTTTTGGGTCAAATCCATACGGACAGTGACGACATCCGCTCTTGCAACAGTAACCTCTTTTTAAATGGTACTGTTCAGTAAATACCTTATATCCCTCTGGGGTCCAATAAAAATCTCCTTCTTCTGTGGGTAGGTTCATCAGGCTAGTTTAGGGGGCAAAATTAATCATTTCATACCTTTCATGCATGTCGCTTGAGCTACTACATAGTCCCCAGGCATATCACCGGGGTCCGATACAAGATATCAGTCATGGTTCGGTCCATTGGCAGTCGAAAGGTCTTGAGGTCCACATACAGAGGGAGGACTTAGTTTTTCCTGAACTTTCTGGAAACAAGTGGCGTAAGCTTCGGTATAACCTAGAGGAAGCAGTGTCCAGCGGACACCGACAAATTATTTCCTTTGGGGGCGCATTTTCCAACCACATACATGCCTTGGCCCATGCAGGGTCAAAAATCGGTTTGAAGACCATTGGGGTCATCCGTGGTGAAGAGTTGGCTGATCAGCCTTTGAATCCCACGTTACAGCAAGCCGCTTCTTTAGGTATGAAATTGGTTTTTGTATCTCGTAAAGAGTATGCCCTAAAATCGGATCCGGTATGGATCGCGGAGCTACAAGACAGATGGGGCAAAAGTTATGTGTTGCCCGAGGGAGGTAATAACGATTTGGCTGTTCGGGGTTGCGCTGAACTATTGGGCCCGGAATCAGCCGGATATACGCATATAGCCGTAGCCGTCGGCACTGGCGGTACCCTCAGTGGACTGCTCCAAGGATCGCGCACAACCGACCAAAAAATTTTGGGATTTTGGGCGTTGAAAGGAATGAATCCAGCCGAGGAAGTTCGTATTTTTGGATCGTCCATCCAAGGTGTGTTGTTCGATCAATACCACTGGGGTGGATATGCCAAGTTTCAACCAGAACTCATCGAATGGATCAATCGATTTTACCAAGTGACCCAAGTGCCACTGGACCCCATTTACACGGGCAAAGTACTCTACGGTATCGAAGATCTAGCTCGAAAGGGATGGTTTTCACCCAAAGACCGAATTCTGGTGATTCACACAGGCGGTCTACAGGGCAATGCAGGCTTCAATCAACGATGTGTTCAACAAAAATCACCCACCCTTACGTATGAAATTTAAAAGTTGGGCATTGGCCCTCAGTGCATTAGCTCTAGCATCTTGTGGAGCTTTAAAAAACAACTCCAGTTCTTCTGCTTCAAGCCAATCAGATGTGGCGGCCTATGTGCAAAAATACGCGCCAATAGCCCGTAAAGAGATGAAAAAACACGGAATCCCCGCCAGCATTACTCTGGCTCAAGGAATTTTGGAAAGTGGTTCCGGTAAAAGTGAGCTGGCCAGAAAATCCAACAATCACTTTGGGATCAAATGCCACAACACCTGGAACGGAAAAAAAGTGTACCACGATGACGATGAAAAAGGCGAATGTTTCCGCAAATACAAAAATCCCAAACAGTCTTTTAGGGATCATTCAGAATTTTTGACCGGCAGGGATCGTTATGCCTTCTTGTTTGATTACAGCACTAAGAATTACAAAGCTTGGGCAGAGGGTCTAAAAAAGGCCGGCTATGCTACGGATCCAGCCTACCCTCAAAAATTGATCAAATACATCGAGCAGTACGACCTGCACAAATACGACAAGAAAATCAGATTGGGTTTTAAAGAGGTGGTTTCCCAAAAAGCAAAGTCAGTAGGTAAGAAAATCACGCCTGCCAAAAAGGATAAATCAACAGCAGCTTCTTCAGGAACTTTACCGCCCAATCATATAGTTCAACCAGGGGAAACGCTTTATTCCCTATCCAAGCGATACGAAACTACCGTAGAGGTGCTTATGCAGCTCAATGGGCTGACTACCACCAATTTGTCTGTGGGACAAGTGTTAATTTTACCTAAGAAATGAGATATCAAAGAAGCAGTTCACTTTTTCAAGAGGCACAAAAATTTATTCCAGGGGGCGTAAACTCTCCAGTCCGAGCATTCAAATCAGTTGGAGGCACCCCGGTTTTTATTGATCGTGCCCAAGGAGCTTACCTCTACGATGTAGATGGGAATTCCTATATCGATTATATTTCCTCTTGGGGCCCATTGATCCTAGGGCATGCTCATACTGAGGTGATTAATGCCATTGTGGACCGAGCACAAAAAGGCACTTCGTTTGGAACGCCCACGGAAATAGAGACTGAACTCGCTAAGTTGGCTATTGAAATGGTCCCTAACATCGATCAGATCCGGTTTGTCAATTCGGGTACGGAAGCCTGTATGAGTGCCATTAGGCTGGCTCGTGGATTCACAGGAAAAGATCGGATAATCAAGTTTTCGGGTTGCTATCACGGGCATTCAGATTCATTTCTGATTCAAGCAGGTAGTGGTGCTGTTACTTTCGGATATCCCAGTAGCCCAGGGGTAACTCAAGGAACTGCAAAAGATACTCTGTTGGCGCCCTACAATAATCTAGCCTATGTGGCCGAACTACTGGAAGCGCATCAAGGTCATGTTGCTGCGGTGATTATCGAGCCAGTCGCAGGAAATATGGGTTGTGTGCTTCCCGACCATGATTTTATCCATGGATTGAGAAAACTTTGTACCCAACATGAGGTCCTATTGGTATTTGATGAGGTGATGACTGGATTTCGATTGGCTGCAGGTGGGGCTCAAGAGGTTTTGGGTATACAGGCAGACATTGTGTGTTTCGGCAAGGTAATCGGCGGGGGCTTGCCTGTAGGTGCTTTTGCAGCTAGAAGTGAAATCATGGCCTATTTGGCACCTTTAGGTCCGGTATATCAAGCGGGCACTTTGAGTGGAAACCCTCTAGCGATGAGTGCTGGTTTGGCTATGCTACAGGCCTTGAACCGCGATCGAGGGGTGTATGATCGATTAGAAAAGAAATCGGCCGATCTAGCAGCCGGGATGAGTTCTGTGTTAGACAAAACATCTATCGACTACCAGATCAACCGATTGGGTTCTATGATTTCCTTGCATTTTACCCCTGAGCCAGTGGTGGATTTTACCACTGCAGCTCGAGGAAATAACGCTCGATTTAACGCTTATTTTCACGGAATGCTCGACCGTGGTATCTATCTGCCGCCCTCAGCCTTTGAAAGTTATTTTCTCAATGATGCGTTGTCACAAGCAGATATTGAGAAAACCCTCAATGCGCTCGATGAGCTGGTCCCTGCTCTGGAGGCAACAAACGTCTAGAGGCCATTTGCCTCGATCTTTGAGCGCGATCTAAACGCAGGTCTTTCCACTGGCGATATTGTTCGGGAGTGAATACTGTTTTTAGGTCGTTTTGCAAGGCGATCTGCGCATCTAAGTGGGCCTCCATCCAATGCGCTTTTCCTTTTTTGCTGTAAGGCGACATCGGTTTCTTTGGAAGATGCATCCGGTGTTTTTCGAGCAATTCACGCACTTGATTTTGTTGATCCTTGTCGAGGTCTAAGGCCAATGTCCACTGTTTGGCTACCAAATTCGAACGCTCTTGTGGATTGAATTTTTGGTGCGCGCCCGTAGCTAAATCAAGACTGCGCTCTGGATGTTTTCTGTATTTGTGGTGTTCTTTTAGTTGAGCTGGGTGTTGTGCCCACATATGAGCGGTGCTGATGATCAAAGCCGCTGCGAGAATCAAATGTTTCATAGGATTATTTTTAGGTGCTTTGACCTAAAATTATCGCTCAAGTTTGATCCTGTTGCCGTTTTTGACAAATGTTTAACATTAGAAAAGCCAGGGAATCACCCATTGGTATACCGCAGTAAGTATGGCCACCGAGATTAGATTTAACCAGATACCCGCACGAACCATATCTTTCACCTCAATATATCCAGAGGCAAATACGATGGCGTTGGGTGGTGTTGCCATAGGCAACATAAACGCACAACTACTCGCTATGGTCACAGGAATTAATAAGTGGATGATAGGAATATCCAATCCTAGCGCAATACCGGCCACTACAGGAGCCAAAACAGCCACTAAAGCTACATTGCTCATCAACTCTGTCAAAAACAGCATCAGGGCAATTAAGACCACAACAGTACCTATTACAGGCCATTGCTGTTGTTGAATGGAGGAGGAAACCAAATCTACAAGTCCACTTTGGGTCATCCCATTGGCCAAGGCAAGTCCTCCACCGAACAAGATTAATATTCCCCACGAGAGATTTTTCGTGTCGGACCAGGCCAGGATAAATGGCTCTTTTTTGTCTTTGGTGGGGATGCAAAACAAGCTCAACGCTCCAAACAAACTGATGGCGGTATCGGTAAGGCCCAGTCCAGGTATGAGTTGATTTATGGCCGCTCTAAAAATCCATAAAAAAACAGTCGTACCAAAAACAACGAGCACTTGTTTTTCTCTTGTATCCATGGCCCCTAGTTCATTGAGTGAGTCGGCAATAATGTTTTGATCTGCTTTAAATGCTAGTGATTTAAATGGAAACAGACGGAGTAATACCCCATAAATCAGGGCGATTAACAGCACTGATAAAGGGAATCCCAACGCCATCCATTCCATAAAAGAAATCGGTTGATGGTACTCATTTTCCAAAAGACCAATCAGCACTGAATTTGGGGGTGTGCCAATCACGGTGGCGATTCCACCCGCATTGGCCGCAAAGGCGATACCGAGCATCACACTCAAGGCAAAGTTTCGGTCTTCTTTGGTGAACCCATCACTGTCCTCTATCAACAAATGAATTACGGATTGTGCAATAGGGAGCATTAACACAACAGTGGCTGTGTTGCTAATCCACATACTCAAGAACCCAGTCGCTATCATGAATCCCAACAGCACGGCAGCAGGGGAGGTGCCTGTTTTCTGGATGATGTTCAGTGCAATGCGTCTGTGCAAGCCAACTTTTTCCAGGGCGAGGGCCATCACAAAACCACCAAAAAACAAAAATATGATGGGGCTGCCGTAGTACCCACCCACTTGTTCCAGGGGTAAAATACCGAGCAACGGCATGACGAGTAAGGGTAGTAAGGCAGTGACTGAAATAGACACCGCTTCACTGATCCACCAGACGATCATCCATAGACCCAAAGCCAATACAGGATCAGCTGCAGGGGATACCAAGTCACCAGGGTAGGCCATAAGTACGGCCATAAGAAGGGGGCCTGATATAAGGCCCCAGAGGGAAGTGCGCTTCATACTCGAATATACTATTTTTTTTATCCACTACAACCTAGGAGTTGTTCCCGTATGGGAGGGGTGAAAATTTGTATATTTGCCCCCATCAAATCTATGTTATGCAGCTGTCTGAGCAGGAAGTAATACGCCGAGAGAAATTAGAAAAACTGAAGGAAATGGGAATCAATCCCTATCCTGCGGCTTTATACCCAGTGACCCATCGCGCCGATGCGATAGAAAATGATTATGAAGAAGGATTATCTGTGGTGGTCGCTGGAAGATTGATGCGTAAAAAAGTCCAGGGAAAAGCTTCTTTTGGTGAGTTACAAGATAGCGAAGGGCGTATCCAGCTCTATTTTAACCGCGATGAAATGTGTCCTACTGAGGACAAAGATCTCTATAATGAGGTGTTTAAAAAGCTCATCGATTTAGGGGATATTGTAGGAGTTAAAGGCACGCTGTTCACTACTCAGGTGGGTGAAAAGACAGTTTTGGTGCGCGAGTTTACTTTGTTGAGTAAAGCATTGCGTCCATTGCCCTTGCCTAAAGTAGATGCAGAGGGCAAAGTACACGATGAATTTAACGATGCGGAACTCAGATATCGCCAGCGCTATGTCGATTTGATTGTGAATCCTCAGGTTAAAGAGACTTTTGTCAAGCGCACAAAAATCACCAACAGCATTCGTCAGTTTTTTAATGACCGAGACTACTTGGAGGTGGAAACCCCTATTTTACAACCAATTCCTGGGGGCGCTTCTGCGCGTCCGTTTATGACACACCACAACGCGTTAAATATTCCTTTGTATTTGCGCATTGCCAACGAGTTATACCTAAAGCGACTGATCGTTGGTGGATTTGAAGGGGTATACGAATTTGCCAAGGACTTCAGAAACGAAGGGATGGACCGCACGCACAATCCAGAGTTTACTGTTATGGAACTCTATGTAGCCTACAAGGATTACCATTGGATGATGCAAACTACGGAACAGCTTTTGGAGAAAGTGTGTCTGGATACTCATGGAACAACTGAAATTACGGTAGGAAACCACCGCATAAACTTTAAAGCGCCTTACCCAAGAGTCCCCATTTTAGAGGCGATTAAAATTCACACCGGTTATGATGTGTCTCAGATGGATCGGGATGAGTTGGCAGCAACGGCTACAGCTTTGGGTATTGAGGTAGATCCAAGTATGGGTGTCGGTAAATTGATCGATGAACTATTCGGGGAAAAATGCGAGCACCACTACGTTCAGCCTACCTTTATTACAGATTATCCGAAAGAAATGAGTCCGTTAACCAAAGAGCACCGAGATAATCCTCGCTTGACTGAGCGTTTTGAATTGATGGTCAATGGTAAAGAACTAGCCAATGCTTACTCAGAGCTCAATGATCCTATTGATCAGCGAGAGCGTTTCGAGGAACAGCTTAAGTTGTCTGAAAAGGGAGATGATGAAGCGATGTTCATCGATCAAGATTTCCTGCGCGCATTGGAATACGGAATGCCTCCAACCTCTGGTATTGGGATCGGTATCGATCGTTTGGTGATGTTGATGACCAATAATGCATCGATTCAGGAAGTGTTGTTCTTCCCTCAAATGAGGCCTGAACGCAAAGCTGTTGAGCTCTCAGAGGGGGAAAAATCCTTGATGGATATTCTAGCCAAACAAAAACAAATGTTGTTGGAGGACTTAAAAAACCAAGCTCAACTATCCAACAAAGCATGGGATAAAGCCATTAAAGGGCTGACTAAGCTAGGTCTTTGTCAGGTAGAGAAGCAAGGGGAAACTCTTTGGGTAAACCTAAACGATTAATCTGCCACGAAAATATCCGCCTCAAATAAATCGGATATATGTCGGATCAGCTGCTCTTTAACCAGTTGAGTATTTACGGGTTTTCTGGTTTCTAACCTCATTGAAGTCACCGATTTGTCCTTGATGCCACAAGGGATCATCAGGTCAAAATACCCCATATCCGGGTCTATGTTAAGCGCCAATCCGTGCATCGTCACCCAGCGGCTAGCCCGCACGCCCATAGCGCATATTTTTCGCGCAAAAGGGGTGCCTACATCCAACCAAACACCAGTCTCACCAGGTGATCGCATAGATTCAATGCCGTGTTCTTTCAGGGTGCGTATGACCGCCTCCTCCAAGAGCCTCAGGTATTTGTGGATGTCTTTAAAAAACGATTCCAAATCTAGAATCGGGTAAACTACCAACTGTCCTGGTCCGTGATAGGTAATGTCGCCTCCACGGTTGATTTTATAGAAGGTAGCCCCTTTGTCGGCCAAAGCTTCTTCAGAGACCAATAAGTGATCGATTTTTCCACTTTTACCCAAGGTGTATACATGGGGGTGTTCCACCATCAGTAGTTGGTGTGGACTGGGCTCTGGCTTCTCGTTGGATGATTGGTTTTTTTTGTGGGAAACGATAAACTGAAATAGTTCTTCCTGGTAGTCCCAAGCTGCTTTATAGTCGACTAGACCTAAGTCTTTTAATTGAATCTTCTCACGCATGCCCAAAGGTACAAACTAGATGGCTAATAATTATTTTGGTCTGTTTAAGATGATCAAAGCAGCAATCACGCCGGGTACCCAACCTGCTAAGGTTAAAAGAAACACAATAATCATAGATCCACAACCCCTTCCGATAACCGAAAGAGGGGGAAATATAACAGCAAGAATGACGCGCCACAAACTCATAGTTATTTGCTTTTAGGTTCTATTTTATAGGCTGTCCACGTGTCTTTGGGGAATTCCCTGAGTCCAATCCACGCTTTTTGTTCAGTCCAGTAAACCAGGTTCACAGGCTCTTTGCTCCACGATTTAGGTAAGGATTTTAGGGCATTTTTCGCATCATTATCGTTTTTCCCCCATTTTTTCACGAGCACTTCCCCTTGATTGAGTTGTTTGTCAATGCGTTCCTGTTCCCATATAATGCGTACATCCTGACCAGTTTTATCCAGTAGCCTTCTTTTTTGTTCGTGTTCAAACAGCCATTGCACCCGACCATTTTCATACAGGTCAATCGCAGCAATTGCTTTTGAACCAGGGGCTAAATCAGCTTCCCATTGCAACCCGCCAGATACGTCCATGCACTGGGTAACACCTGTTTTATTTTGAGCAATCAGCCAAGGGTTACCCCTTGGATCGATCAGCCAGGTTAATTTTGGACCTTGAACAACATCGGCTTTCCACTGGAAAAGTGGTTGTACCTCAATACCCGATGGGTTGTTTTTTGGTGCAGGATCCCAGTGTACTTGGTGTTGCCAATACCCGGTTGAATCAAACGCCCAATACGCGGCTACTTTTCCTGAGCTTACTCCTTGGGCGGTCTCTGGGTAAAGTCCTTTCAAAGCTGAACCGTAGTAGGATATATTTGATTTTTCTTCTAAGGCATATCGATAGGATTCCTCTACAGCAGAATTGTTTAAGGTGGCGCCAACCTCCCAATGGTCGATTAGTAAGGATAGAGCGGATTTTCTTCGGGAAAAAATCCATACCTCGTCGATCTGGGTTGCATATAGCTCTTGAGGCCCAGCCATGATCGGCATCCACGGGGACATGAGTTCTTTACCGAGTTGGGTGTGCCAAATCGGATAGGATTTGTAGGGTTGCTGAAGCTTGGCCCATGCCTCTGTGTTGACTTCATCTTCTAGATACATATAATATAAGGTGTCAGTTGCCATGTACACGAGCGATAGTTCACTAGGAGTAGGCGTTAAGCGCGTCTTGGGCCATTTGATTTTGGACCATCGCTCCTGTCTTTTTTGAAATGCGTTTTCGTCGCTAATCCCGAATCGCCAAATCCCTTGGGCTGTAGAGGGTATCCAGGGCATTAATTTTGTTTGTGTAGGTTTTTGTTCGCTCCACAAATTAATCAACTGGTCGTCAATACTGTCCTTAGCTGCGGTGATTCCAGTCAAGGACCAACCGGTGGAATCTTTAGAGACCCCGCTCGAACTCCATGTGCCCCATCTATGCGTGCGACTCCCTCCGATGTGTAAGGGAAGCATGTCGGTAGCCCAGGCGTTTTGATCGATAGAGGCGACCAGCCTGTTTTGGTTTTCAGGAATGTCTACCCAAAGATTTTGGTCAATATTTCGCACCACTTTTTTCTGCCTTATGGCGTTTTCGATCATCAATTTAGATGAACTCATCAATGAAACACCTGACCATGTTGCGCTGAAATAGGAGTATTCCAGACCTTCCCAAGTGGAAATGACTACATCCTGATAATTCAATGACTCACCTGGATTCATGGAATGTGCTAGGGGTGTTTGACTGATCAATATGAAATCCAGTTGATCTTTACCGATGTCTGAAAATCCGATCCAGCTGTGTGCGGGTAGGTTTGATTTGAGCAATAATTGCCATTGGCCCCAAAGCTCAGCCTGTCTTTTTTCAGGTATTGTTGTGGCGAGTTGGGTCAAGAGCTCCTGAAGGGACTCCGGGTGATTTACCTGTATCAAGAAGTCGTAATTTAAAGGAAGATGCTGGGCCAATGGATCATCTTCATACACGGGCTCTATCTCCTTTTTTTGACAGGCAATCACCAGGGATAAAAGGGCCGTAACTATAAATAGTCGTTTAATTTGATTCATCATTGTCAAAAGAAATAGATAATTGTTCTGATTTTAGTTTAAAACTCAATCTGTGGTGTGGACTTTGTCCGTGGATGGCCATCGCATCCCTGTGTGCTTTGGTGCCGTATCCTTTATTTTGATTCCAACCGTACTCTGGGTGTAGGTGGTGAATTTCTTCCATATAGGCATCCCGCTCAGTCTTGGCCAATACGGATGCTGCAGCGATTGCCCAAAAGCGACCGTCCCCTTTAATTTCACATCGATAAGGAACTTCTTTCCAGGGCTTAAATCGGTTTCCGTCCACCAATACAAAATCTGGGGTAGGGGACAATTGGTCTAAACTCAGATGCATGGCTTTAATCGATGCTTGCAGGATATTGATGCGATCTATTTCACGCGCTGATACGAATGAAATTCCCCAAGAGATCGCATGTTCTTTAATCCATGGGGCCAATGCTTGTCGTTGCGCATGGGTCATTTTTTTTGAATCATTCAGCCAGGGATGTGTCAATCCTTTGGGCCACAGCACAGCGGCTGCTGTTACAGGTCCAGCCAAAGATCCCCGGCCTGCTTCATCTGTGCCGGCGACTAATCCTGATTCTGTGGGGTGAAGAAGTCTCATCGGTAATGGCCATAAAAGTAGGTTTATTTTTGACAGCTTTGATTTTTTCAAATCGCTACCTTTGGATCCTCATTGTGAATTATGCGACTGATTCTTTTTTTTGGTTGGTGTCTCTACACAGGTTTGCTGCTGGCCCAAGATCCTGAAATTAAACCCCAGGGTTCTTCGGGTACATCAAAAACTGCGGATTCACTAAAACAGCTTGTCGCGCGTTTGGACCAAAAAATGCAGACCAAAGACACGGTTTACCTGACCATTAAAGACTATAAAATCATCAGCGCTCGACGGGACACGACGCATGTGGATACCACCATGTCCTTTGCTCAGGACAAAAGCTTGAATTATTTGCGCAGGGATGCATTTGCCTACTTGCCTATGTCCAACATGGGTCAACCCAGAGCTTTACTTTCACTAGAGCGCCATCAAAGTGAGTACGCCCCTTTAGTCGGTGCCTCTGCATGGCAAGATTTTTATTGGGAAGCCGCTGACATGCGCTACTATCACGTGCCTACTCCTTTGAGCGAGATGACGTTCAAAACCAGCATTGGTCAGGGACATTATTTGGATGCGCTCATAGCCCTGAACACGTCAAAGCGATTTAATTTGTCCATAGCTCATACCGGGTTCAGGTCGCAAGGGGATTACCTTTATGATTTGGCAAAATCCAGCAGTTTTCGGATGACAGCCAATTACCGATCTGAAGATCAGCGTTATGGGTACATGGCCCACGTCGCTGGGCAAAAAAGTCTTCGCGCTGAGTCAGGTGGTTTGGTTCAGCCAGAAACTCAATTTGAATCCAATGATCCAACCTTTGCCAATAGGTTGAGGATTGATCAGTTTTTTTCAGACGCTCAATCAACGGTAGTGGGGAAACGCTACTTTATGGATCAATGGTTATACCTCACCCGTTTGGCAAAACCAGGTACTCAAGCGCGCAAGAGCAGTTTGTCTTTGGGGTTGACGACCCAATACGAAACGCGCTTTGTTCAATTTACTCAATCGGCAAACACGGACTATTTCGGTCCCGCTTACGCTTCCTATATCAACGATAAAGCACAGCTCAAACAGAGTGATTTGTTTTTTTCTACTCGTTTTCAAAATCCCCTATTGGGCGATTTGAAAGCTGAGGTGGGTTCTATACGTATGGATTATCGCTCTATGGCATCTTCACAAAGCGATCAGCTTGGATATCAAGGTACCGAATGGATGTTGGGAGGAACCTACCGAAAAAATGTAGGTATATGGCAGTTAGATGCTTTTTTAAGGTACACCTTAAGCGGTTCGGCAACGGCTTATCAAGGGAACGCCACCCTGTTGACCGAGTTTTCTGAACGTCATCGCTTGACACTGGGTGCCGAAAGCACATCGCGTTGGACTGATTGGAGTCAGGTTATTCGGGTAAGTGATTACGAAGGATTTGGCTGGGATCATCGAGATGATTGGACAATGCCCAAGCAGTACACCCTGAGTGCTCAATACCAACAACCCATTTTAGGGGCGTTGACGGCCAAGGCTCAAGTCATGGATAGTCAAATCTATTTTGG
>JALQVG010000001.1 GCA_023260435.1 Flavobacteriaceae bacterium
CACCTCCATCGTCTAGAATCATGTTGAGCGGCTGACGGCCTTCTCCAAAAAATAAGGTTTGCTCGATGCACCAGTCAAATTCTTCTTCATTCATCCCTTTCCAAGCGTACACAGAAATACCTGCCGCAGCGATGGCCGCAGCAGCGTGGTCTTGGGTAGAAAAGATGTTGCATGAACTCCAAGTTACCTCAGCGCCTAAAGCGACTAATGTCTCGATCAACACAGCGGTTTGAATCGTCATGTGTAAACAGCCTGCAATGCGCGCCCCTTTCAAGGGCTGGCTTGGGCCGAATTCTTCGCGAAGCGCCATAAGTCCAGGCATCTCTGCCTCAGCTAGTTGGATTTCTTTGCGTCCCCATGCAGCAAGGCTGAGGTCTTTAACTTTGTAAGGAACAAAAGGCGTGATTTGAACAGACATATCTTTATTATTAATAATTTAGCAATTACTCCTTTTGATGGAGGGCTCAAAGGTATAAACTCCCCCAACAAATGCCCAAACTTTTTTCGATTGATTCGCCTAGATCTACCCGCCTTGTGGTTTGGTCTTTGACAGAAACGGAGGAAGAGTTGGCCTTGACGATCAGCCGTTTAGAAAAAACACAGTGTAAGCGATTATCCCAACTCAACTCCCCGACACAACGAGCCGCTTTTTGGAGTTTGAGGCATTTGATGCTCGAGGTAGGTCTAGACCCTTTGTCGGTGTATTATACCCCTAATGGACGGCCTATGGTACATGACACAGGCTGGGTGTCATTAAGTCACACCCATAAATACACCGCTCTGGCCTGGAATCCAGAAGTGCCTGTGGGTGTAGATGTGGAAGCGCAACGCCCCCAAATTTTGCGCATCGCACACAAATTCAGTCCCCCTAAAGTCGCTCCCGACCAGTACAGTGTAGAAGAACTCATGGACCTTTGGTGCGCTAAGGAGGCCTTGTACAAAAGCGCCGAGGTTCCGGGCATTTCTTTTTTGCATGGACTTGACGTGGGGCCTTGGATTCAAGGCATGGACCATGCATCAGGGGTGATTCATACCGACAAGGACTTGCCGTGCGACCTATCTTTTTACCGTTGGGACGACCAACACCTCGCTTTGGCGGAACACATAAAATAACGCAAGATGGAAAACAACACTTGGTGGGAATTACTTTTGGCCCCTTATCGCGGGGGTAACCCGGTGTGGATAGGCCTAGAGTTACTGGCTGTTCTACTGGGCATGGCTTCGGTGTGGTATGCCAAAAAACAACACATCGCGGTGTTCCCCACCGGGATTGTCAGCACAGGTATTTATGTCTGGCTATTGGCTCAATACAGCTTGTTGGGCGACATGATGATCAATGCCTACTACGTAGCCATGAGTGTATACGGATGGTGGTATTGGAGGGTACACGGGCCAGACACTGATCAGCGCCCCATCTCCCTGATGACCTCCAGCGAGCGCTGGTGGGCGTTGGTTTTGGGCCTAAGCAGTAGCTTTTGTGTGGTGGTGGTTTATCTGTATTACGACCGTTGGACCAGTTGGACCGCTTATGCAGATACCCTGACCACGGCTTTATTTTTTGTGGCTATGTGGTTGATGGCGCGAAAGAAAATGGAGCATTGGACTTTTTGGATCGTCGGTAACGTGATTTCTATTCCTTTATATTGGTACAAAGGTCTTATCTTTACCTCCTTTCAATATGCGGTATTTACCGCCATTGCCCTAGCGGGTTACCGAGTATGGAAGAACAATATCGACAGGACCCCTCAAGCCTCGTTAAAGTAGTCCTTTTTGGACCTGAATCAACGGGAAAAACCACCCTTTCTGAACAGCTAGCGCGCTATTATTCTACCCTTTGGGTTCCCGAGTACGCCCGACAATACTTACAGGACAAGTGGAATGAGGAGCGAAAAACCTGTGAACCTCAAGATTTATTGCCCATCGCCCAGGGGCAAATATTCCTGGAAAACAAACTCTCCAAAAAGGCGGATCGACTGCTGATCTGTGACACTGATCTGTTGGAAACCAAGGTGTACTCAGAGGCCTATTACCTGGGTTATTGCGATCCGATCCTGGAGCGAAACGCACTGTTAAACACTTATGATTTATATTTTCTGACCAACATCGATATTCCGTGGGAGGCAGATGATTTAAGAGACAAGCCCTTGGAGCGCGAAAAAATGTTTGCCTATTTCAAGGACACCTTGGAAAAATACCAAAGGCCCTACGTGTTGTTAAGCGGCGGGAAAAAAGAGCGATTGGCCCAAGCGGTGTTGGAAATCGACAGACTGCTGGCTCAAAAAAAATAAGCTTGTTTTTTGACGAAGTCGATGTATCTTTGACCCGTCTCAAAGGGGTGCCGAAAGGCTGAGATTATACCCATAGAACCTGGGCGGGTAATGCTGCCAAGGGAACCAGCAGCTCTGCTGCAAAAATTCAGTTAAACCAAGAATAATGACCCCTTTTATTCGTAAACTATTTACGGATGAAACCATTATTGACGATTGCGGCCTTAGGGCTGATGGGCACCGGACTCTGGGCCCAAAACACCAAAAACACACCAAATTCCCAAAATCTGGATACCTTGCGAGGAGCTGAAGTTCAGCTCAAAGAGGTCTTTGTCAGCGCGGTACGGGCCAACCAAAAAATGGGGGTAACCTATTCTGAAGTCAAGGCTCAGGATATTGCCCCGGTGAATTTAGGACAAGATTTGCCGTTTTTGATTCGTTGGATACCTTCGGTGGTGACCACCTCTGATGCGGGGACGGGTATTGGCTACACCGGTATTCGGGTGCGGGGCAGCGATGCGACGCGGGTCAATGTCACCATCAATGGGGTGGCCTATAACGATGCGGAGTCGCACAGTACGTATTGGGTCAATTTGCCTGATTTTGCTTCTTCCGTATCTAGCCTTCAGCTTCAGCGTGGGGTAGGAACCTCTACTCAGGGCCCAGGGGCCTTTGGGGCCAGTTTAAATCTTTCTACCACCCAGTTAGCGGAACAACCGTATGCGATTGTGCAAGCATCTGCGGGCAGCTTTGCCACCTTGAGAAACAATGTGTCCTTTGGCACTGGATTGATCAAGGACCATTGGAGCCTGCAAGGGCGGCTATCGCGCATTGTATCCGACGGGTACATCGATCGGGCTAGTGCGCGCTTGAACGCTTATTTCGTACAGGGCGGCTATCAGGATGAAAACACTAAGATCCAAGGGCTTTTGTTTGGAGGCCACGAAGTCACCTACCAAGCATGGTATGGCATAGATGCGTTTACACTGGCGGAAAATCGAAGATTTAATCCGGCTGGCGCCTATACCGATGATTCGGGGGTTTTGCGCTTTTACGACAAACAGGAAGACAACTATAAACAAGACCACGCCCAGTGGCTTTGGTATGAGGATTTGCCTGGGGATTGGTCATTAAACACCACCCTTCATTTTACGCGCGGTCGTGGGTACTACGAGGAATTTCAAGAAGATGCTTTGCTTGGGGATTATGGATTTACACCTGATGTGCGTACGGATTTGGTGCGTCGCAAGTGGTTAGACAATCGATTTTATGGGGCCAATGCTTCAATGCTCAGACAAAGGGGGCAAGAAATTGTGCAATTTGGCGCTGCAGCTAGCCGATATCAAGGCGATCACTTTGGTCAGGTGATTTGGGCCCAGCAAGCGGGAAACAGCCAACCGAGAACGCCCTATTATTTTTATGACGCCTTAAAAACAGAGTGGTCTGCTTGGAGTAAGTATCAGTGGGGATTGGCTGAAGATTGGACGGGCTTTGTAGATCTGCAGTACCGCGGTATTCACTACGTCACTCAAGTAGATACTGGCGCAGTGATCGATGATGTCTTTGGTTTTTTCAATCCAAAATTTGGCTTGACATGGACAGCCGACCAGGGTTCAAATCGCCTGTCGGAGTGGTATTTATCCTATGCTGTTGCCCATAGAGAGCCCAACAGAACGGATTATGAAAATGGAAGTCCTAAACCAGAAACCCTAAGGGATGTGGAGTGGGGCTATCGCTGGGCTACCCCAGAAATTCAGGTGCAATCTAACCTGTTTTACATGCACTATACCGATCAACTGGTACTAACCGGTGCCATTGATGAAGTGGGAGCCCCCATCAGAGCCAACGTGGGCCGGAGCTACAGAGCTGGTTGGGAAACCCAAGTAAACTGGAACCCCAACACCCACTGGTCTTGGCAATCTTCTTTAAGTTTATCCAGACACAGAAATCAGTCTTATAGAGAGGCTTGGAACGGAGGGGTTCGCACCTTGAACGACACACCGATTGCCTTGTCGCCCGAGGTTGTGGCCAGCAGTATTTGGGCCTGGACACCAGACCCCCGAACCAGAATCCAGCTAGCGGCTCAGCATGTGGGTCAGCAATATTTGGGAAACACCCAGTCCGAGGTAGGTCTTTTACCAGCCTATACCCAATGGGATTTGGTGGCCAGTAGAATATTTACCCCCGCTTATGGGCCAAAAACCACCCTTTCTTTGATGGTGAACAACCTGTTAAACCGCGATTTGGTCACCAATGGATACTACTACACCTACGACGACAATTGGTCTTCACCTGGCGTAGTCACGACAGTAGAAGGAGCGGGATTTTATCCTCAGGCAGGAAGAAACTTTTTGGTGGGGCTCGAAATGGCCTGGTAGGTCGATTAGGGTTGATACACCCGCAAGGTGTTGGCAAATAGTTCCGCTTGATAGGAAAGCAGGTCGTAATAGCGTTTGCCGTCGTTGGGGCGCTCGAGCATCTGCCCGGTAAACAGGGTGTAGGTATAGCCTTCGCACCCACATACAACGTTTTGTCCGGATAATTTCAGCAGCGAACAAGTGTTTGGCGCATGGTTGGGGCAAGCCGCCTCAAAGGCGCGAAATTGGTCAAATCCTGTATTGATGACGTAAACCCCTTGGGTACCTACTCCTGTAGTCGTGATCAATACGGGATTTCCCACTTGTTGTAGAGGGGCGTAAGCGGGTAAGTTGAGGTTGAGTTCTACCGAGAACCGAACCTCTTGAAGGTAGGGGTTTCTCTGGCCGTATTCCGGGGTGCAGCCCAGGGCAAAAAACAACACAGAGGCTATGAAAACCAGACGTTTCACGTTGATTTGTTTTTTTGTATATTTGTGTAAATCCTCTGAACCAGAGGATTTTTTGATTTAAAGTGTGAAGATATGAGTAATGTTTCTTACTATACCGCAGAAGGTTTAAAAAAACTAAAAGAGGAGTTAGACCACCTCAGGGATGTGGAACGCCCTAAGGCATCCGAGGCGATTGCTGAAGCCAGAGACAAGGGTGATTTATCTGAAAACGCGGAGTATGATGCAGCCAAAGAGGCCCAAGGTCTATTGGAGCTTAAAATCGCCAAGTTGGAGGAGATTTTCTCCAATGCGCGCTTGATCGATGAATCTCAACTAGACACTTCCAAGGTATTGGTGTTGTCTACGGTGACCCTAAAGAACTTGGCCAATGGAGCCAAAATGACCTATACGTTGGTAGCGGAAAGTGAAGCGGATTTGAAAACCGGTAAGATCTCGGTGAGCTCCCCGATTGGCAAAGGGCTGCTCGGTAAGAAAGTGGGTGAAACAGCAGAAATTGCCGTACCCAACGGAAAAATCACCTTTGAAATTGTCGAGATCACCAGAAACTGAGTATGGCCAGTATATTTACCCGTATTATCCAAAGAGAAATACCCGCGTATATCATCGATGAAACACCGGATTTCATCGCTTTTTTAGATGTAAACCCCAACGCGGTTGGGCACACGCTGTGCGTCCCTAAAAGAGAAGTGGATAAAATCACCGAGCTGACTGAATCCGAGTTTGGTGCGCTGATGCAATTTTCCAGACGCGTGGCCCTAGGGGTCGAAAAAGCCATACCCTGCAAACGAGTGGGCTGGACCGTTATCGGATTAGAAGTTCCCCATGTACACGTGCATTTAATACCTCTAAACACCATGGCCGACGCTACTTTTGGCAAAAAAGAAAGCCTCACTCAGGAGGCTTTTGTGGCAGTGGCTGATCGGATCAAATCAGCGCTCAGTCAACAATAATTTACCGACCTAGAAAGGCAGATCATCCGCTTCGTCCTGGTTGTAGGCGTCAGCTGGAGGAAAAGCATGTCCCGCAGGCATTTCTGGAAGGTCTTGACTTGGAGTCACCGCATTGGATTCGATGCGCCAACCTTGAATAGAATTAAAATACTTCACCTCGCCTTGTGGATTTTCCCACTCTCTTCCGCGGAGATTAATCGATATTTTGACGGATTGCCCCGTTGAAAAACGGTCGAGTAAATCACATTTGTCTTGAACAAATTCAATCATAAGGGGTTGGGGATACTGCTCCTCAGTGAGGAGGACCACCTCGCGTTTTCTAAACCCTTTTGCCCCAAAGGTTTTGGTCTCATCAATTTTTTTAAGCGTGCCAATCACTTCCATAACTTCAATTTTGTGGGGGCAAGTTAACGCAAAAAATCATGGGATTCAATTATCTTTAGCCAGGCCTGTCACAAAATGTTTCCTCTTTTTGGCCCAGGCTTACACGAATATGATGATCCTACGTACCCTAATTACGCGCTATAGTCGGCTGATGCTGACCGGAATCGCTTTGGCTATTGTCGGGCTCATTCTTTGGCAGACTCGGTCCTTTTTAGAAGCCTATCGCGCTGAACAACAAAGCAAAATGGAGATTTGGGCGCTGGCCCAAAGTCAGTTTATGGGTATGGATCCGAGTGAAAGCTTAGGGCCGCTTATTCTTAAAATTTTTCAATCCAATACCCAAACCCCCATGGTCTTGGCCCATAGAGATGGGAGCTATTCAGTCAATAATCTTCCTCCAGAAGTGGCCGAGGATACGGTACAGATCAATAGTTTGATCGATCAGTACACTGGCGAAAACCCTCCTTTGGTTATGGAAGTTGACGGTGCTGTTTTGGCAACGCTTTACTGGGGGCCAGCTCCGCTGGCCCAGCAACTCGCCTATTACCCTTGGGCTCTTTTATTGGTCTTGTTGCTGTTTGCTGGACTGGTGATGATTTACCACAGAAGCAGCAAAATTGCAGCTCAAAATAAGCTTTGGGCGGGGATGGCCCGGGAGACGGCCCACCAAATTGCCACTCCATTGAGTGCGTTGATGGGCTGGAGCGGTTTGCTCAAAGCCCAGGGATTAGCCCCTGAGATCGGTCAAGAAATCGATCGAGATTTGGAACGACTGCATTTGATTACGGATCGATTTGCCCGGATCGGCACCCAGCCTACCCTGAGTAAGGTCCCTTTGGTAGCGGCTACGCAAAAAGCGATTGATTACTTGAAACCGCGTTGGCCAGAGTCTATTGAATTGGTCTGGGACATCCAGGTGCCTGAAGTAGGGATCATGCTCAATGAGCCTTTGTATGCGTGGTGCTTAGAGAATTTGCTGAAAAATGCCATCGACGCCATGCAGGGTAAGGGTACACTGACCGTACAGCTCCAAAAGCACGCCCAGGGCATGGCAGTACGCGTTGTCGATCAGGGTCCAGGTATTCCGCGTAGGGCGGTAAAAAAGATTTTTCAACCTGGTTTTACCACCAAAAAACGAGGGTGGGGTTTAGGGCTCTCACTGGTTCACCGCATTGTCGTGAACTACCACAAAGGTTGGGTGCGCGTCGCCAAAACCGGACCACAAGGAACGGTTATGGAACTTGTATTTGTGAGTAATTAGCGCGATTAACGAGGGGAAAATAAGTAGTAAATGGTCCCCCATTGTTGGCTGTTTTCTGAGGGGTCAAACAAGGTTTGCAGCGCGTACTTTTGCGCATTCTCCAACAAACAACCGTTGTCTGTGGTGGTTTGCTTGGGGTCGATAGATGTTTCTACGACTTGGCCTTTTTCGTTGACTTTAATGCGAACGGCTACCTTCCCTCCGGAGGGACAGATGTAGATGGGGACAGCGATGTATCGATGCATGCGCCCCACCAAGCTATACCAAATTCGGGTATTTTGGGGTTTGTTGTACACCTTTTCAGTGAGCTCCTTAGGATCAACCTCTTCCAAGACATCGGGTCGTTGAATGGCTTTGAGTTTGAGGGCGTAATCAGAACCGATAGGGCCTTGTGCCCACAGGGCTTTTTCCGCTTGCTCGAAGTCGGTTTCGGCTTGGCTTTTTTCGGGTGCCGATGACTTGGTTTCTTTTTCTTCTGTGTTAAACGCCTGTAGCGTGGTCGGTTCTGGTGCCTCAGGCTCTGGATCGGCAAGCTGTATTTCAGGTTCTGGACTAGGGAGTGGTGGAGGCTCTTGAAAATCAATTTCCGCCATGAATACGTCGGTCGGAGCTTGACTTTGCAGTCGAATACCCAACAAAAGCACCAGGCTACCCATGATTCCAGTAGCTATGGCCAATGCCTTTATTTGGCTATTCCCCCATTCCATTTTATCGATTTTTTTCCGGTTCGTCCGCTAGGCCCAGTGATTTTTTCAAGTCCTCGATCTGCCAGGCGGCTTCTACGCTAAAATCACCTATTTGGGTTCTTCTCAATTCGGTGAGGTGTGCCCCGCTGTGCAGCGCTGCACCAATATCAAAAGCCAAGGATCGGATGTACGTTCCTTTGGAACACTGAACAGAAAAAGGCAACTCTGGAGCGGCCCAGGGCCCCAGTTCTAATTCATAAATGTGTATCTGTCTGGCGGGGATTTCTACTTCTGCACCCTGACGTGCCAGCTCGTACAAACGCTGACCCTCTTTTTTTAATGCGGAAAACACAGGTGGTTTTTGCCAAATAGTTCCGGTAAACTGCGGAATGACACCTTCAACCATTGGTTGATCGATGTGTTCGGTGGGATAGGTATGGTCTATAGGTGTTTCCAGATCGTAGGATGGCGTAGTGGCCCCTAGTTTCATCACACCGGTATAGGTTTTGGTTTGTCCTTGAAAGGTGTCTATTTGTTTGGTCATTTTCCCGGTACAAATCACTAAAAGCCCACTGGCCAATGGATCTAAGGTGCCTGCGTGACCAATTTTGAATTTTTTGAGCCCCAAGGCCTTGCGCAAAGACCACTTTACGGCATTAACTGCTTGAAATGAGGTCCAGCCCAAAGGTTTATCCAAGAGCAGCACTTGTCCGTTGAGTATCTCTTCTGCGCTCCAGGACTTCATGCTACCAGGGTGCCTACAGTGATAGCGGTTGCCCCGGCAATGGCGCAGTACCAGGCAAAATAGGTTAGTTTGCTTTTGCGCACCAATTGAACCATCCAGGTACAGGCCCACCATCCACTGACAAACGCGGCGATACCACCTGCTACAATCGGTGTCCAATCCATAGAGACTTCCGTTAGGGTGCCCTCCATGAGGTCTTTAGCGACTTTGCCCAAAATCAAAGGAACAACCATGAGAAAGGAAAATTGAGCCGCTTGACTTTTATCCGTTCTGAGCAGTAAAGCGGTTGCTATGGTGGCTCCTGAGCGAGAAATGCCCGGCAGTATAGCAATGGCTTGTGCTATCCCGATGATGACGGCTTGTCGAGCTCCTATTTTGTGTTCACCGCTTTGAGCCCGGTCTGCGTAAGCGAGTAATGCCGCCGTAACCAAAAGCATCCATCCGACAAAGAGCACACTTCCGTCAAATAACGCAGAGAGTTCCGTTTCAAAAAACACCCCAACCAATGCAGCAGGGACCATGGAGGCAATAATCTTTAAACTGTATTGAGTTTGTTCGTTCCAGGTGAATGAAAATAAACCTTTGAGTATTTCAGCTACTTGAGCGCGAAATACAATCAGTGTGGCTAGTGCAGTGGCCAAATGAAGCATCACGGTAAACAACAGTCCTTCTTGTGGGGTATAGCCTAAAATCGCTTTGCCCAATTCGAGGTGTCCGCTGGATGACACAGGGAGAAACTCAGTAAGTCCTTGTATCAGCCCCAGCAGTATGGCTTCGAGTAGTTCCATATCAAGCGCGTGGTTTGGTCAGAATGGCGTAAACCAATACACCAAGACCCGCTAGCACTAAGGTTGGAGCTAGTCTGATGCGACGAAAGTTGTAAATTTCAGGGTTGAAGACCAAGGGATCTTGGCTTTTTCCCCCACTCATCAGCACAAAACCCAAAGCCATCAGCGCGATGCCTACGCCTAAGAAAAGGTAGTTTCTTTTTCCAAATAAGGTGTTGTTATCTCCCATGAATTAATCGTATAGTTCTGATGTTCTGAGTTTTAGAAAGCGCTGTGCCGCTAAAAAAGTACTTATTCCAGCTATGGACATACCTATAATGGGTACTCCAAACAACAGCCAAGCTACCTGTTTCCAATCGCCCAATACGTCAAGTTCTGGAATGCTCTGTTTGACACGCCAGAGGACAATACCGATAAATACGTCAGCCATGATGGCGCCGATCAGACCTAGCTTGATGTTGGTTAAGATAAATGGTTTTCGGATAAATCCTGGAGTGGCTCCTACCATCTGCATGGTTTTGATGATGAATCGCTTGGCATAGATCGACAAACGAATGGAGCTGTTGATCAACAAAAACGCCACCAAACTAAATAGACCACTGATGACAAGAATCCACAGGGTCATTTTAGCGATGTTTTCATTCAACAATCCGATTAGGGGCTGGTCGTAACTTACCTCAGCAACACCTTTGGTTTTTTCCCATTCGGCAACCGCTTCCTCGATGGTAGTCGGGTTGACAAATTCAGCGTTTAACTGAACATCGAGCGCATTTTTTAGTGGGTTAAATCCCAAGAATTCCACAAAGTTTTCTCCCAGATCTTTCTCTTGGGCCTCGGCCGCTTCGTCTTTGGAGATAAAGGTCATAGACTTGGTGTAGGGTTTTTCCGACAGGGACTTGCTGATTTCTTTGATCTGTTGGTCTGAGGTGTCATCGGCTAAAAACAGCACCAAATGAACCTGTTCTTTGAAGTGATCGCCTATTTTTTTGGTGTTCAGCACCAATATACCGAGAAGACCAGTGAGGAAAAGTACTAGAGAGATACTGAGCACTACAGAAAAGTAGGAGCTGATCAGTCTTTGTTTTTGAAATTTGTCAAATGCTGTATTCATGGTACAAGAATGCCCCAAATGTAGCAAAAATTCCTGCCCCCTGCCCCGAGGTCTAGTCCCTAATGACTATTTTTGCCCAAGTCTGTATCGGAAGCAGGCTAGGGCTTGTCGCCCCACGGATATAGTACAAGATGATGAATTACCAACCTACAGAAATCGAAGCCCGTTGGCAGGCTTATTGGGCAGAACACAAAACATTTGCCGCAGACAACCACTCGGATAAACCCAAATATTACGTCCTGGATATGTTTCCTTACCCCTCAGGGGCAGGGCTACACGTCGGGCACCCATTGGGCTATATCGCTTCAGATATTTACGCGCGCTTTAAACGCCACCAAGGCTTTAATGTTTTGCACCCTATGGGGTATGACTCCTTTGGATTGCCCGCTGAACAGTACGCTATTCAAACCGGACAACATCCGTCGATCACCACCCAGGCCAATATTGACCGCTACCGCACCCAACTCGATCAGTTAGGCTTTTCCTTTGATTGGGACAGAGAGGTGCGCACCTCAGACCCGTCTTATTACCGCTGGACTCAGTGGATTTTCAGTCAATTGTTTCAATCTTGGTATGATTTAGAAACGGATAAAGCGCAGCCTATAGACACGCTGATCCAACGGTTGTCCACAGAGGGAAATTCATCAATCCGCGCAGCAGGTGCCGAAACGGCGCCCGCGTGTAGCGCATCCGAATGGGCCCATAAGTCTGCTGCAGAAAAAGAGGAGTTGTTGCAGCACTATCGAATGACGTACTTGGCAGAAACTGAAGTGAATTGGTGTCCTGCCCTGGGCACTGTTTTGGCCAATGACGAGGTGATCAACGGACGTTCCGAACGCGGTGGTCATCCGGTGGTGCGCAAGAAAATGCTTCAATGGAGCATGCGTATTGCCGCCTATGCCCAGCGTTTGCTCGATGGATTGACCCAGTTGGATTGGCCTCAGCCATTAAAAGATGCCCAAACCAATTGGATCGGTCGCTCACAAGGCGCCCAAGTGATTTTTCATACCCTGCCGAGTGAATATCTGGAAGAATCCCATCCGATCGAGGTGTTTACCACCCGTCCCGACACCATTTTCGGGGTCTCTTTTATGACGTTGGCCCCCGAACATCCCTTGGTGGATCTATTGACTTCACCCGAGCAAAGAGCGGCAGTTCAGGAATATGTGGCCGCTACGGCCCAACGTTCTGAACGCGACCGCATGGCGGATGTCAAAAGAATTACCGGTGTATTTACCGGGGCCTATGTGGCCCATCCGTTCACCCAAGAGCCTATTCCAGTTTGGATAGGTGACTACGTGCTTGCGGGATATGGAACAGGGGCTGTGATGGCTGTTCCTTGCGGGGATCAACGCGATTGGGACTTTGCTCAGCATTTCTCCCTGCCGATTCCCAATATTTTTAAAGATGTGGATGTACGGACTGCTGCCTATGAGTCCAAAGACGGGGTGGTGATCGATGGATCTGATTTTCTCACTGGATTGGATTATAAATCTGCGTTAAAGGAGGCTATAGCTGCCTTAGAAGCTCGATGTCTAGGACAGGGAAAAATCAACTACCGCTTGCGCGATGCCGTATTTAGCCGTCAGCGATATTGGGGGGAACCATTTCCTGTATTTTACCGAAATGGGGTTCCTGAGTTGGTAGATCAGGCGCATTTGCCTGTAGTGTTGCCTGAGGTAAAACAGTATTTGCCGACCCCTACTGGTGAACCTCCCTTGGGCAATGCCACCCATTGGGCTTGGGATACCGTACAAAATCGGGTGGTCGCCAACGATTTAATCGACCAAAAGACAATTTTCCCTCTTGAACTGAATACGATGCCCGGATGGGCCGGAAGCTCTTTTTACTTCT
>JALQVG010000007.1 GCA_023260435.1 Flavobacteriaceae bacterium
ATTGGATTGTTTGCGGTCTACCACTGGTTATCTTGGCCCCGGTTATCGGAATTCAGTTTGATCTAGATAGAAGCTCTTTATATGTATTAATGGGAACGCTTCTATTGGGTACACCAGTGTTATCTCTGTTGGGCTCTATTGGGGCAGCTTTAACCCTAGGAGCGCGTGGAGGCAGTTTGTTGGTGAGTCTATTGATATTGCCTCTTTACACTCCCGTACTCATTTTCGGCGCTGGCGCGGTGTATGCCAATAGTGTTGGCTTGGATGCTGCAGGGCATTTTTCTTTATTGGGCGCTATTTTCATTTTGGCTTTAGCATTTGTACCGTGGGTTAGCGCTAGCGCTGTAAAGATTGCTATTGAATGACAGACAACAATACTTTTTCTAATAACCGCTTGATCAATTGGTTTAAGTTATCAAGCCCAAGCACCTTCTATCCGGTGGCGGGCAAGCTCATTCCTTTTTTCTGGGGTTTAACCGCTCTCTTCGGAGTGATTGGTCTGTGGATTAGTTTCTTTGTCGCTCCTGTGGATGCGGTGCAAGGACAAGGCTATCGCATAATTTTTATTCATGTTCCCGCATCTTGGATGTCGATGTTTATTTATATCGTGATGGCAGTCTGGGCGGGTATAGGTCTTATCTTTAATACACGCTTGTCTGCAATGATGGCTCAAGCTTTAGCGCCGATTGGTGCTTGGATGGCATTCCTATCTTTATGGACTGGTGCATTTTGGGGTAAACCAATGTGGGGCGCATGGTGGGTTTGGGATGCGCGCCTGACATCGGAATTAATTTTGCTTTTTTTGTCTTTGGGTTTTATTGCTGGAGAAACTGCCCCGGCAGGAAGAACCATGGGGCACGCCGGAGCGATTGTAGGAGGAAGCGATGATACAGCTCAAGCTAAAAAACGAATTATGCGTTCTTGCGGGATTCATGTGGTTGATTCACCTGCAGAAATCGGAAAAAAAGTAAAAGAAGTACTTGGATAATCTTTGACTATGAAGTTACTCGAAAATAAAGTAGCCATTATTACGGGAGCCAGTCGGGGAATCGGCGCTGGTATAGCCTCAATTTTTGCCCAGCACGGAGCCCATGTGGCTTTTACCTACAGCAGCAGTGAAGCGCCTGCACTTGCTTTAGCCGAAGAACTAACGTCATTAGGGGTCAAGGCAAAAGCGTATAAGAGCAATGCGGGTTCATTTGACGAAGCTCAAGTACTTGTAGACCAAGTTGTTACGGATTTTGGGCAGGTGGATATTTTGGTCAATAATGCCGGAATTACCAAAGACAACC
The DNA here is from genome assembly GCA_023260435.1 of Flavobacteriaceae bacterium. Lineage (GTDB taxonomy): Bacteria > Bacteroidota > Bacteroidia > Flavobacteriales > Flavobacteriaceae > MAG-120531. The sequence continues at coordinate 1,293 of JALQVG010000007.1, forward strand.
TGTTGATGCGCATGAGTGAACAAGACTTTGATCAGGTGGTTGAGACCAACTTGAAATCGGTGTTTAACATGACCAAGGCTGTTCAAAAGTATTTTTTGAAGCAGCGTTCTGGATCGATTATCAACATGAGTAGTGTCGTGGGTGTCAAAGGAAATGCGGGACAAGCCAATTATGCCGCATCTAAAGCGGGAATGATAGGTTTTACCAAATCAATTGCCCTCGAACTGGGATCGAGAAACATCCGCTGCAACGCGATTGCTCCTGGGTTTATTGAAACAGAAATGACCGCCAAGTTGGATGAAAAAGTAGTTCAGTCTTGGCGTGAAGGTATTCCCCTCAAAAGAGGAGGTAGTCCAGAGGATGTGGCCAATGCTTGCGTTTTCCTAGCCAGTGATTTATCGAGCTATGTTACCGGGCAAGTGCTTCATGTAGATGGAGGAATGTTAACCTAATTAACTATATTATGGAAAAGATGCCTAAAATTGCTTTGCCCACCATTTTTGGGGTGGTATTATTGATTGTTATTCTTGCAAAATCAGCCATAACCATCGGTTCTGGTAAAGCGGGTGTCTTGTACAGAACTTTTGACGGCGGGGTTGTCACCGACGAACCCGCTTTAGGTGAAGGTTTTCATGTGGTTGCTCCTTGGAATAAAGTGTTTATTTACGAGGTAAGACAACAAGAACTTTTTGAAAAAATGCAAGTACTCTCCTCGAATGGTTTGGAGATCAAGTTGGATGCCTCTGCTTGGTTTGTGCCTAAATACGAGTTTTTGGGGAAATTGCATCAAGAAAAAGGGGAGCAGTATATCGAACGAGTTCTGATGCCTGCTATCCGATCTGCAGCTCGTTCTGTAGTAGGTAGGTATACTCCAGAGCAACTGTATTCCAGCAAAAGGGATGTGATTCAAACCGAGATTTACGAGGAAACCAAAAAAATAGTGGACAACCAATACATTCAATTGAATGAAATATTAGTCCGCGATGTTACTTTACCTACCTCGATTAAAGAAGCTATTGAGCGCAAATTAAAGCAAGAACAAGAATCCTTGGAGTATGAATTCAGATTAGTCACTGCTCAAAAAGAGGCGGAGAAAAGAATTATTGATGCTCAGGGTAAAGCGGATGCCAACAGAATTCTCAGTGCTTCCATCACGGACAAAATTTTACAGGATAAGGGTATAGAGGCTACTATCAAACTATCAGAGTCTCAAAATGCTAAAGTGATTGTTATTGGTTCTGGAGACAAAGGATTACCTATTATTTTGGGTAACCAATAAGGATTCACTTGAGATAAAGTTTTTGTGATAAATTTATTTTAAGCTTTTTATCATCAAGTTATTGTTTACTTTTGCATCATGATTATGAAAAAACACCACCACCATACATCACTTCTGCTTCAAACGAGGTAGTGTATGGCTGTGTACCAATACCAAACCCGTTTGAGCAATCAAGCGGGTTTTTTAATTTTTGACCATGAAAAAAACGATGAGATTAGCGCTTCAGAAAAGCGGTCGCCTGCATGATGATTCCATGCAACTTCTAAGAGATTGTGGTATTTCCATTGATAATGGATCAGATCAACTAAAAGCATCTGCCAGAAACTTTGACCTAGAGGTATTCTTTTTGCGCAATGGAGATATTCCTCAGTACCTTAAAGACGGTGTGGTGGATGCGGCGATTATTGGAGATAACTTATTGGTGGAGAAGGCTCCAGAGCTTACAGTGGTCGAAAAATTAGGTTTTTCTCGCTGTAAAGTATGCCTAGCGATACCTAAAGACAAACCCTATACAGGAATCGCTGACTTTCAAGGCCAAAAAATAGCTACATCATATCCGAATACGGTACAGCGGTTTTTGGATCAACACCAAATTCAAGCTGAATTACACATCATTAATGGTTCGGTTGAAATAGCGCCAAATATTGGGCTGTCAGACAGTATATGTGATATTGTCTCCAGTGGAAGCACGTTGTTTAAAAACAATTTGAAACCCGTAGAGACTTTGTTGCACAGTGAAGCTGTTTTGGTGGTCAGTCCGCAGGTCAGCCCTGAAATTAATGAAACCATAGAGGTTTTGCGCACTAGAATCAAAGCGGTGCTCAAAGGACGCAATGCGCGTTATGTTTTGCTCAATGCACCCAATGATAAAGTGGCAGAAATCTCCCGATTGTTACCTGGAATGAAGAGTCCCACGGTGTTGCCACTGGCGGAACCTGGCTGGAGTTCTGTACACTCAGTGATTGACCAAGACAGTTATTGGGAGGTGATCGATGCCCTCAAATTAGCGGGAGCCGAAGGTATTTTAGTTATTCCAATTGAAAAAATGTTTTTATAAAATGCGCACCTACCTGAATCCAGATGTTTCTACATGGAACTCATTGTGTACGAGACCGGCCCTTGACTATAAACCTTTGCAGTCTATTGTTTCAGAGGTTTTTGAACAAGTAGCCACTCAAGGGGATCGTGCGCTTAAAGACTATACAGTAAAATTTGACAAAGTGACATTGAGTGACATAGCTGTTTCCTCCAAGGAAATAGAAGAGGCTATTGCTCAGGTACCTGCTGATTTAAAACAAGCCATAAATCTAGCTAAAGATCAAATTGAGGCCTTTCATCAGGCGCAAGTGACCGAGCGAGTTTCTGTGGAACGAACTCCTGGTGTTTTGTGCTGGCAGGAAAAAAAGCCCATTCAAAAGGTTGGTTTATACATTCCCGGTGGAAGCGCTCCGCTTTTTTCTACCATATTGATGTTGGCGGTACCTGCACAAATTGCGGGTTGTCAAGAAGTTGTTTTGTGTACGCCTTGTCAGTCAGATGGTAAAATTCACCCAGTGGTACTCTATACGGCTGATCTGTGCGGGGTGACCAAAATTTATAAGCTCGGAGGGATACAGGCCATTGCCGCGATGACTTTAGGAACAGATACGGTACCTGCTGTTTATAAAATATTCGGGCCTGGTAATCAGTATGTTACTGCCGCTAAGCAATATGCACAACAATTTGGTGTATCCATTGATATGCCTGCAGGTCCCAGTGAATTATTGGTTTTGTGTGATCAAACTGCCCATCCAACTTTTGTCGCTGCTGATTTGTTAAGCCAAGCAGAACACGGTCCTGATAGTCAGGTCGTGTTGGTTTCTCTAGATCTTGATTTTTTGGAGCTTGTTTCCGCGGAACTTAACATTCAAGTGGAAGCACTCCCCAGAAAAGAGATTGCATTAAAGGCCTTGGATAACAGTGTCATGATCTACTTTAAGGAGCCCAAGGACGCCTCAGACTGGATTAACTTGTACGCTCCTGAACACTACATTATAGCGATGGATCAACCTGATTACTTTGTGAATTCAGTACAGAATGCGGGCTCAGTATTTATCGGACACTACACCCCGGAAAGTGCTGGTGATTACGCTTCTGGCACCAATCATACCTTGCCCACAAATGGGTACGCTAAACAGTACAGCGGCGTTCACTTGGATAGTTTTCAAAAACAGATCACTTTTCAAGAGATCCAACCAAATGGTCTGAGTGTCATTGGACCGGCTGTTGAATTGATGGCAGCTGCGGAAGGGCTCGAAGCTCACAAACAAGCGGTTACTAAACGATTGATTACCCTTAACAAAACTGATGAAAAGATTTAATCCAACTGCTTGGGCCAGGCCCAGTGTTCTACAATTAAAACCGTATAGCTCTGCAAGGGATGAGTTTGCCGGTACGCCAGATTCATTGGTGTTTTTGGATGCGAATGAAAATCCATTCCCCACAGAATACAACAGGTATCCAGACCCACATCAAAAGCAGTTAAAAACGATTATCGCCCAACAAAAAGGTATTTCAACAGATCAGGTACTGTTGGGCAATGGAAGTGATGAGGTATTAGATTTATTATACCGTGCCTTTTGTGTGCCTGGAGTGGATCAAGTGATCACTATGCCGCCCACGTACGGTATGTATCAAGTATTGGCACAGATCAATGATATCACCTGTATCGAGGTTCCCCTGAATGAAGATTTTTCGATGAATGCCCCAAATGTGGTAGGCGCTATTACCCCGAAAACCAAAATGGTATTTGTTTGTAGTCCCAATAACCCGACAGGACAACTTATCGAACCTAAGGCGGTGGAATTTTTATTGGATTCATTTGAGGGAATTGTGGTTGTGGATGAAGCTTACATAGATTTTGCTCAGAGCCCCAGTTGGATACAAGCGTTGAATCGTTATGAAAATCTGGTGATTTGCCAGACCCTTTCCAAAGCCTATGGTTTGGCATCAATACGTTTGGGGATGCTTTTTGCCCATCCAGAGATCATTTCTTTACTAAAAAAAATAAAACCCCCCTACAACATTAATGGGCTCTCCCAGTCAGTGGCAGAACAGAGGTTGCTTTTGACCGACCAAGTGACTGAGGAGGTAGCGATGATTTGTGCCCAGCGCAATCAACTCAAAGTTGAGCTGTCTTATATATCATGGGTTAAAGAGGTATTTCATTCAGACGCCAATTTTTTGTTGGTGCGCGTCGATGATGCCGGGGTGCGCTATCGCCAACTTCAAGACCTCGGTGCTGTTGTGCGTAATCGTTCAGGGCAAATGCATTGCGCTGAGACTTTGAGGATTACTGTGGGTACCCCACAAGAAAATATGTTGTTAATGGAGTGGATGAAAAACTGTTCATGATGAGAAAAATTTTATTTATCGACCGGGATGGGACATTGATCAAAGAGCCAGCAGATGACCCGCAAATTGATTCGTTTGACAAATTATCTTTTTACCCAGGCGCTATCACGGGATTGTCCAAAATAGCCCAGCTCAATGAGTACACCTTGGTCATGGTATCTAACCAAGACGGCTTGGGTACTTCATCTTTTCCTGAAACTGACTTTTGGCCAGTTCAGCATCTGGTGATCGATACATTTCTGGGATCTGGCGTTCGGTTTGACGAGGTTTGTATTGACCCTAGTTTACCCAGTGAAAACAAGCCCACTAGAAAACCAGGGGTGGGTATGTTGACCCACTATATGGACGGCACCTGGGATTTATCCAATTCCTTTGTTATTGGTGATCGAATGACCGATGTGGCACTCGCCAAAAATTTGGGTTGTCGGGCTATTTACATCGATATCGGGAACACCTTGGGTAATCTTGAAATTGACCAAAATGAGTCACTTGAAGAAGTTATTGCATTGCGTACCCAGTCCTGGAACGAGATTTTTGCCTTTCTACAAGCTGGTGCCAGGCGGGTTAACCACACAAGAAAAACTAATGAAACAGCTATTTCCATCTGTTTGGATCTAGATGGAACAGGTGTTTCAAACGTACATACAGGTATTGCCTTTTTTGATCATATGTTGGATCAATTGGCCAAACACGGTCAAATGAATTTATCGATTCAGGTAGATGGGGACTTGGAAGTAGATGAACACCACACCATCGAAGACACGGCTATTGCGCTGGGCGAAGCCTTTCACCTGGCTCTGGGCAACAAACTCGGTATTGAACGCTATGGTTTTTGCCTACCCATGGACGATGTGTTGGCCCAAGTAGCTATTGATTTTGGCGGTAGAAATTGGTTGGTATGGGAAGCTGAATTCAAAAGAGAAATGATCGGCCAAATGCCTTGTGAGATGTTTATGCATTTTTTCAAGTCCTTTACCGATGGCGCCAAGGCCAATCTACACATCAAAGCTGAGGGGCAAAATGAACACCACAAGATTGAGGCGATATTTAAAGCATGGGCCAAAGCCATTAAAATGGCTGTGCGACGCGATCCAGACCGAATGATTTTACCGTCAACTAAAGGAACCCTATGAACCTAGTGATTATTGATTACGGGGCGGGAAATATCCAAAGCATTATCCACGCGTTTGATCGTCTGGGTGTACAAGCGCGTTTGACTAAGGATGCTCAAGCGATCAGCAGTGCTGATCGCGTAATTTTTCCCGGAGTGGGTGCTGCGGGTTCAGCGATGAGCCAGCTCAGGGCCACAGGCCTAAATGAGCTGATACCTCAATTAAAACAACCCGTTCTAGGTATCTGTTTGGGTATGCAATTAATGTGTCGGCATTCTGAAGAAAACAATACCGATGGATTGGGTATTTTTCAAGTTGATGTTGTCGAGTTTGACAATACCTTGTTGAAGGTACCTCAAATGGGATGGAATAGCTTGTCAGCACTTACTTCCCCTTTGTTTAACCAGCTACCTCAAGATCCCTATGTGTACATGGTGCACAGTTATTACGCGCCTATTTGCAATCAAACGGCAGCAGTTGCTGAATACGGGATACCCTACAGTGCAGCCTTACACCGCGATAATTTTTGGGGGACTCAATTTCACCCAGAGAAAAGCAGCCAAGTAGGCTCAAAAATCCTACAACAATTTTTAAGTCTTACCTCATGAGGATAATACCAGCCATAGACCTGATTGGTGGTGCCTGTGTGCGTCTATCTAAAGGAAATTACGACACTAAGGTCGAGTACTATAAAGATCCTTTGGACGCTGCCAAATATTTTGAAGATCACGGCATTCAATACTTACATCTAGTTGACTTGGATGGAGCTAAATCTGGTCGGGTGATCAATCACAAGGTACTCGAACGAATCACCACAAAAACCAGTCTTTCTGTAGATTTCGGCGGTGGAGTAAAAACAGACCAAGACCTGGATATTGTCTTTTCCTGCGGAGCAAAACAAGTGACTGGAGGAAGTATAGCCGTTCAACATCCAGCTATTTTTTTGCGCTGGCTAGAAAATTTTGGGGCTGATCGAATAATACTAGGAGCTGACGCTCTGGATGAAAAAATAGCTGTATCTGGTTGGCTGGAAAATTCGCAAATTTCCTTGTTTCCCTTTGTGTTAGATTACCTGCAAAAAGGTGTAAAAACAGTGGTTTGTACCGATATTTCTAAAGACGGCATGTTGTCCGGTCCAGCAGTTTCGCTCTATGAACGTTTAATCGACTCATCGGTGCAGATCAACCAACCTATCGACCTTGTGGCTAGCGGTGGTATCAGCACAATGGACGATCTTCACGTTTTGAGATCGATCGGCTGTTCTGGAGCTATTATAGGAAAAGCGCTCTATGAAGGTAAAATATCCATGAAAGATCTGTCTCATTTTTCACTTGAAAACCATGCTGAGTAAACGAATTATACCGTGTTTAGACATCAAAGACGGAAGAACTGTTAAGGGGGTGAATTTTCAGGACCTACAAGACGCCGGTGATCCAGTAGCTTTGGCTGCTCAATACGCTGTCCAAGGAGCCGATGAATTAGTTTTTTTAGATATTACTGCAACAGAGGATGCCAGAGAAACCATGGCCTCCTTGGTTTTGGAGGTTTCCAAAGCCATTGATATTCCTTTTACCGTTGGAGGTGGAATTAGGTCGGTATCCGATGTGGAAAAGTTGCTCAAAAATGGAGCAGATAAAATTTCAATCAATTCCTCTGCGGTAAGAAATCCACAATTAATCAATGATTTGGCGCAAGCATTTGGCAGTCAGTGTGTTGTTGTTGCTATTGATGCAAAACAAATCGACCAATCCTGGAGGGTTCATTTAGTAGGTGGAAAAGTACCTACAGAGCTACATCTGTTTGATTGGGCCAAAGAAGCGGCAGATCGAGGAGCTGGTGAAATTTTATTTACCTCCATGGATCACGACGGAAGCAAACATGGCTATGCCATAGATGCTTTAGCTCGACTATCCGAAGATTTGTCCATTCCTTTGATTGCTTCAGGTGGAGCCGGAACAGAACAACACTTTTTGGATGCATTTACCCAAGGCAAAGTGGATGCAGTGCTTGCCGCTAGTGTTTTTCACTATGGAGTTATTCCCATCCCAATATTGAAAACTTATCTTGCCTCACAGGGTATACCCATTAGAAAATAAACAGATATGGAAATAGATTTTAGTAAAAGCCCCGATGGATTGATTCCCGCAATCATTCAAGATGCCCAAACTAGGAATGTCTTGATGTTGGGATACATGAACGCCGAGGCATGGGCAGAGACTCAAGCATCAGGAAAAATCACCTTCTATAGCCGATCAAAGAATAGACTTTGGACCAAAGGGGAAGAGAGTGGAAATTATTTATCCATGGTTCATTTTTCGGTTGATTGTGATCGCGACACCTTGTTGATTCAAGCTGAGCCCGCGGGTCCTACCTGTCATACCGGTACCGACACTTGTTGGTCAACGGCCAATGATCCCGGTACGCTTTTCCTGGACCAACTCAGCCAAGTAATCGACCAAAGGCTTAACAGCCCTGAAAACACTTCGAGTTATGTGCGCAGTTTACATCGATCGGGTATCCACAAAGTGGCCCAAAAAGTAGGTGAGGAGGCAGTAGAATTGGTTATAGAATCGATGAGGAATGAACCAGAATTATTCCTAGGTGAAGCAGCCGACTTACTGTTTCACTATTTAGTATTGCTTCAGTCCAAAGGTCATTCATTAGAAAAAGTGATCGAAGTACTGCGTCAAAGACATCAATCCCGCTCGTGAATGATCCTTGGAAATACCAGTACCTGATCAGGTTGTCTTACCTGGGCTTTCGATATTCTGGATGGCAGATCCAACCTGGGCAAAAAACAGTGGAGGGAATGCTGGTTAAAACACTCAAGTATGTCTTGGGTGATCAACCCTTCAAAACATTGGCCTCAGGCAGAACAGATGCTAAAGTATCCTCCCTGTCAGGAGCCTGCTCTTTATGGTTAACTCAACCCTTAACGGGGGAGATTGCCTACTGGATTGAATGGATTAACCGCAATACCCCGCAAGATCTTAAAGTAGAGTCTATAACAGAGGTTCCTATTGACTTTAACCCAATTAAAAACGTTGTCCGCAAAACCTACGGCTATTTGTTCTGTTGTGGCGATAAGCCACATCCATTTACAGCTCCCTTTATGGCTCATTTTTCTGGTGATTTAGACCTGAATTTGATGAAAAAAGGTGCAGAGCTCTATCTAGGGACTCATGATTTTACTCATTTTACCGTACGTACAGCACAAAAGCCAAATCAATCGACACATAGGACGATTGAATCTTGTAGCCTAATGAACAATGACCGGTGGACGGCCAACTTTTTCCCTTCATCTTCTTACATATTCTGGGTGACAGGACATGGATTTATGCGCTATCAAATCAGGTTGATGATGGGGGCTTTAGTTCAATTAGGTAGGGGAGAGATATCCATGAGTGATTTGTCAAATGCACTCCAAGGTGTACCTTTGTCCATACCTCAATACGCTGCTCCAGGATCTGGTCTGAGCGTGTATGAGATCAATTACTAAACCTTAACAACTAATGATTTCATCTCAAGTTTTTGATTTTCTTTCAGCGCTTAAACAAAACAATGACCGCACATGGTTTGCTGCGCATAAAGACAGTTATGAGGAGGCTAAATCTAGTGTTCAAAAACTCTTAACTGCTGTTTTTGAACCTCTTTCCGCTCTTGATGCACTGGAAAAAATCCATATGTTTCGGATTTACAAAGATGTTCGATTTGCGAAAGACAAATCACCTTACAAAACTCATTTATCTGGATATTTTGCCCGTGCTGGCCAATTAAATAAAGGGGATTACTACATACACTTAGAGCCGGATAATTCATTCATAGCTGTAGGCTATTGGGATATAAATAAAGAGGAACTGGCGCGCATGCGTGCAGAGATAGATCTAGATCCCCAAGGGCTTAAAGAAATTATAGAACAAGAATCATTCAAAAAAATATGGGGTTCATTTACTGGACCTACCTTGAAATCTGCCCCCAAAGGTTGGGATAAAAATCATCCCGAAATTGAATTGTTGCGCAGACAGAATTACGTATTTACTTGTCCCTTAGATCAAAGCACACTGAACACTCCTCAAATCGCAGAACAGCTGGTAGAAAAGTTTAAAGTTGCTCGTCCATTTTTGGTTTATCTCAGCGAGGTGCTCAGCACAGATTTAAACGGTGAATCCATTGAATAAACTTGTGTCCGCTCAAAAAAACGCCTAATTTTGTCCGCTTGTTCAATAGACAGCATACGCGTAAATAGCACACTTTTGGAAACCAAAACAAAGCCCTCAAAAAAGAAACTTTACGACTACCAAGTACGTGACTTGGACGCCATATTTAATTACTTAAATGAGGCTCCTGAAGACACCAATCTTTTGTACCAGTTACCTACTGGAGGGGGAAAGACCGTAGTCTTTTCTGAAATAGCGAGAAGATATATCGGATTAAGGGGCAAAAAAGTAGTGGTACTGACTCATAGGATCGAACTCAGTGTTCAAACATCAAAAATGTTGACTGGTTTTGGGGTGAGCAATAGAGTGATCAACAGTGAGACAAAAACCCTCGAGGATCAAAACAAATACGATTGTTTTGTGGCGATGGTTGAAACATTGAATAACCGTCTTCAAGAGGATCAAATTGCTCTGGAGAATATTGGTTTAGTGATTATCGATGAAGCTCACTACAACTCATTTAGGAAGCTCTTTAAGTTCTTTAAACACGCGGTAGTTCTTGGGGTTACGGCTACTCCGTTAAGTTCCAACATCAAGTTGCCGATGAAGGACCACTATAAAAAATTGATTATTGGTGCTTCGATCGCTGAATTGATTGATCGGGGCTATTTGGCTCGAGCAGAATTGTATGCGCGAAACGTCAGCCTTAAATCGCTAAAGCTGGGTATTAATGGGGATTATACGGTTAAATCCTCGGATGCATTTTACGGAAACACGGGCATGTTAAATCAGCTGAAGGATACCTATGAAGAAATCGCTGCGGGTACAAAAACACTGATTTTCAACAATGGAATCAGCACCTCTAAATACGTTTATGAAACGTTTAAAAAGGCTGGGTATCCCGTACGTCATTTAGACAATAAAAACACCGCTTCAGAACGTAGGGAGATTTTGAGTTGGTTTGCTGAAACTCCGGATGCTATTTTGACTTCGGTAAGTATCTTAACTACCGGATTTGACGAACCTTCTGTCGAGACGATCATTTTAAATCGAGCAACCCGATCTTTGACCTTGTATTTTCAAATGATTGGCCGTGGATCTCGCATTGTGGGGGATAAAAACACCTTTAAAGTGATTGATATGGGGAACAATATCGCTCGATTTGGCCCATGGGATTCACCGATGAATTGGCAAGATATTTTCCATTTCCCCGATTATTATCTGGAGAACATCAAGAATGATGAAGACATTGAGCGTGATTTCTCCTATGAGATGCCCCCGCAGCTCAAGGCCAGATTTGCCAAGTCAAAGACATTGACTTTTGATATCAAAGCGGCCTATAAAGAAGTATTTAGTCGAGGATTAAAATCCAAAACAGTACTTGAAAACAGCATAGAGCAACACGCCACATTGTGTTATGAGAACGCCAAAGATATTTATGAGGCGAGAATGCTGATCAAATTGTTGCAAGAGGATATTTCCTACCGGGTTAAGACCTATTCTTATTGCATCATGAACAACACCAAAAACTACAAAGAGTGGTTGGAGGAGGATTACCAAAGAAAACTCAGGTTGAAACTAGCTCAATTATTCTCTAAACAATAATTAAGCGATCCAATTGTTCGGATCAAAATTGGGTTTCCTCTTTTCTAAAAAGGCATCGCGACCTTCTTTAGCCTCATCGGTCATATAGGCTAGCCTTGTGGCTTCACCGGCAAATACCTGTTGTCCCACCATGCCGTCATCCGTTAAATTCATCGCAAACTTGAGCATTTTGATCGAAGTTGGTGATTTGCCCAATATTTCTTGCGCCCAATTCCAGCCCTCTGTTTCTAGGGCATCATGGGGAACTACGGCATTAACCATACCCATTTCAAAAGCTTCTTGAGCGGAGTAATTGCGCCCTAAAAAGAAAATTTCTCTCGCTTTTTTTTGACCGACCATTTTGGCCAAGTACGCAGAACCATAACCGCCATCAAAACTAGTGACATCTGCGTCCGTTTGCTTAAATATAGCATGCTCACGACTAGCTAAGGTTAAATCACACACTACATGTAAGCTATGGCCTCCACCAACAGCCCATCCCGACACCAACGCAATGACCACCTTGGGCATAAATCGAATCAAGCGCTGAACTTCCAAAATATTTAAGCGATGTCTGCCATCTTGACCCACATATCCTTGGTGCCCTCGAGCTTTTTGATCTCCGCCACTGCAAAAGGCATAAACGCCATCTTTGGGGGAGGGACCCTCTCCACAGAGCAAGACTACCCCAATGGAGGGATCTTCTTGTGCGTCGTAAAATGCCTCGTATAACTCAGAGGTGGTTTGGGGTCTGAAGGCGTTGCGCACTTCAGGTCTGTTAAAGGCAATTCGGGCGACACCCCCGCTTTTTTTGTAGGTGATGTCTTGGAATGCTTTTACTGTGGTCCATTCTGGCTGTGTCATGACGAAATCTTTGCACACAAAAATACAAAGTTATGGAGTAGGAGCTGGACCGATTGCTGATAAAAGCGATTTTAAAAATCCGTTAGCATCATACACAGGTGCCTCTGCTAGACCGGTGCGCACTACGACAAGGTCTCGAGATGGAACGATGTAAACGTATTGACCATCATGCCCATTGGCCGAGAACATATCCCTGGGTACGTCCGGTAGGGTCCCCGAGCTGTTCAACCAAAAATGAGCACCATAAGCACCTTCTGATGCCGGGGTAGGGGTAGTTACGTAGTCAACCCATTCTGGCGCAAAAATTTGGCGTCCATTCCAGTAGCCCTTTTGTAGGTAAAGTTGCCCAAATCGGCCCCAATCTCTCGTGGATGCCCATCCATAGGAGGAAGCGACAAATGTCCCGGACACATCAGGTTCAATCAACATGGTATACATGCCCAGGGCATCGATAAGTTCCCGGTACCCAAATTGGGTGTATTGTTGCACGTTATTAAAGTAACTTTTCATATACTTGGCCAGCGCGTTGGTTGTACCTGAAGAGTAATTCCATAGGGTACCGGGTTTGGCCACAGATTTTTTATCCAAGGCAGCTTGTCCCATGTCATCTGATTGAAACAGCATCCTGGTTACGTCAGATAATTTACCGTAGTCTTCCTCCCAAGCCAGTCCAGATGACATTCTGAGCAGATCATCTATTGTAATGTTTGCTCGCTCATCAGACTGCCACTGTTCGATGGCCAAGGTATCGAAAACAGAAAGTTTTCCTTGATGGCTCAAAATACCGTACCAGGTGGCCAAAATACTTTTGGTCATGGACCAACCCAGAATAGGGGTGTCTGGACCAATCGGATCGGCATACTGCTCTCCGATTAGTTGACCTTTATAAAGCACCAATACAGAACGTGTTTTTTGACGGTCATTTTGGGCAAATGCGCCTTTGATGGCCATAGCTACCCCCGGATAATCTACTTCCGGCATTACGGTGTCTTTGGGTGCCAAGTGGCCGTGTGGGTAGGGAAGTGGTATGGGTTTTTTATCCCTTACCGCTGCAGTTAAATCGGGTAGCTGATCTGGATTTTCCACCAAAATTGAACCAATTCCTTCTAAAAAAACAGCTGTTCTTTTTTGTACTCCGTACACTTGTGCGTGAACCATTTTACGGGTTTCGTCGACCACAGCATCGGCCCACTCAATCAAGGGCGCCTGATGATCATTCTCGACCAAATAATTTAGTGTTTGTCCTGCGTAAAACACAGATGTCGCTGTGTATTTGGCGTAATAGCCACTGATCATTTCCAGTTTTGGGTATTGAGTATAAAACACAGCCAGAACAGCTATGAACAGCACGGCCAAAGTCGCATATACTTTTTTCATTTGCCTAAATTTTCGTGAATATAGTGATTTCAAAGTTGTATTTTTAAGTCCTATTTGCCGTTATGAAAAAGCTATTTTATGGAGTGCTCCTTGCTTGTTTAAGTCTATATACAGCCTGGGGACAAAACAGACCACGGATTGTAGACCGACCTATTTCTTTTGGGCCACAACGAGTATTAATGACACAACAATACATGAAAGAGCGCTATCTAATCGAGGCCCCTTTAGGAAAAATAGCTCCCAAAATGGTTGTTTTGCATTGGACTGCGATACCGAGCTTGGAAGCTTCATTTAAGGCCTTTGATCCAGAGCAGCTACCTGCCTATCGCCCTGAACTAGGCAGGAATGGACTCAATGTTTCCGCTCATTTTTTGGTAGATCAAGACGGTACAATTTATCAACTGATGCCTGAGGATGTCATGGCTAGACATGTCATTGGACTAAACCACTTGGCTATTGGCATAGAAAATGTGGGAGGTACTGAAGAAACGCCCTTAACGCCTCTTCAAATTAAAGCCAATGCCGAACTTTTAAAGTACCTAAAAAAGAAATTCCCTGAAATTAAATACTTGATTGGTCACCATCAATATACGGATCTTGAAGGGACTGAACTCTGGAAAGAAATAGATCCCGGTTATAAAACGACCAAAACAGATCCAGGTGATAAATTTGTCAAATTGGTTAAACGCAAAACTAGAAAATTAAGATGGCATCCGCTTCCAAAACCCAAACACTAATAAGATCCTTTTTTTTATTTTTCTTGTGTTGTCAGCCTTTATTGGCTCAAATTCCTAATCCTGAAACCCTAGCGGAAAAACACGAACAATACAGAGTTAAGTCTCTGGAAGATAGACGTGTAAAACATCGAGATATTCAACCACTCATTGAATATTATCGCCAAAAACCCCAGTTCAAGGTACAAAAGGTAGGTGCCTCTGTAGAAGGTAGGCCTTTGCATTTAATCAGCACGGGTATTGGTCCCACACAAGTATTTTTGTGGAGTCAGATGCATGGTGATGAGTCAACGGCGACCATGGCTATTTTTGACGTACTCGCCTTTTTAGCAGATCCCGAAAATCAGGTCATTATTGAGCCGATTCGCCAAAAATTAAGCATCCATTTTTTACCTATGCTCAACCCAGATGGTGCAGAAGTGTTTGACCGAAGGAATAGATTGGGCATGGATCTGAACAGGGATGCCCTGAGGCTTCAAGCGCCTGAAAGCAAAGTGCTCAAACGAATCAGAGATAGTTTACAGGCTGATTTCGGATTCAATCTACACGATCAAAGCCGCTATTACAATACAGCATTTACACCAAAACCCGCCACTGTCTCTTTTCTAGCCACTGCATTTAATGAAGCCAAGGACATTAATGAAACGCGAAAAAAGTCCATGCAACTCATCGTTAGTATGAATAAAGTACTTCAGGATTTAGCTCCTGGTCAAGTGGGGCGATATGACGACACTTTTGAACCCAGAGCTTTTGGAGACAACATCCAGAAGTGGGGAACCTCATTGGTGTTGATTGAATCTGGAGGTTATCAAAACGACTTGGAAAAACAAGTGATTAGACGACTAAATTTTGTCACTATAATCTCTGCTCTAAGCGCCATAGGGGATAAAACTTACGCTCAAGAGGATCACCAAGACTATTTTGACATACCCATGAATGATCGAAAGTTGTTTGATCTTAAAATAAAAGAGGTAAATCAGACTTGGAAGGATTGGCGTGGAGTTACCGATATAGGCATTCAGCGCTTCGAGGTCGACGATCCAGCCCACGAGAATTTTTACCACAAAAGCCAAATAGTTGACCTGGGGGATTTATCCACCTATTATGGCTATGAAGAGTTTGATGCTCGGGGTTATGATTTGGTGGTAGGGAAAAAATATATTCCACAAGCCACAGATCCTAAGATTCCATCGAAAACTCAAGCCATTGCCTTGTTGAAAAAAGGATATTTGTACTGGCAGGTGGCTCAAGCGCCTAGTGATGTGGAAGTTAAAGTTCCTATATTTCTGGTGAGTCCTAAGTTTGTCGTTCCTGACAACAGTTTGTATTTAGGAAAAAATCCAAACTTTTTATTGCGCAAAAACGGACAGATTACCCATGCCATCATCAATGGTTACCTTATAGATCTGTCCCAAGAGGTAGATAGTTTCAGAAATGCCCTGTATTTGAGGTAGTTCATCAGATAATAATAGCGCACTTCGATGCTTATGTGTACCTTTGCAGATAATTAGCTGCCTCAAGGGTTTTTATTCGTGATTCAGCCTCAAAACCCTTATTCCAACTATGGCTAGACCCCAACAATCCTTTAACAAGAAAGAAAAAGAGAAATTACGCGCCAAAAAACGCGAAGAAAAATCGAAGAAAAAAGAAGAGCGCAAATCAAATTCTTCTAAAGGTGCTGGTCTAGAAGATATGTTAGTCTATGTGGATGAGTATGGTCAATTGACCAACACACCGCCAGATCCCTCGAAAAAAGTGGAAATCGCCCTCGAAGACATAGTCATAGGGATTGCCAAACGCACCGAAGAAGAGGAACAAGAAGAATCTGCCAAAACAGGCAAGGTTACTTTTTTCGATACCTCTAAAGGTTTTGGATTTATTGTGGATCTTCAGTCTCAAGAAAAATATTTCTTTCACGTGAGTCAGCTGATTGATCAAGTGGATGAAAACGATAAAGTTACGTTTGAGTTAGAGAAAGGGCAACGCGGACTAAATGCAGTACGCGTCCAAAAAATCTAGTTCTGGATACACAAGACGCCTTCTAAGGCGTTTTTTGCTTAACATAATTGAACTATAATTTATATTATGTAAAATAGAGAAATTAAACATCTGTTAGTTTATAATACGTTTACCTGGGTTATCAATAGTCCAACAGCTTCATCAACGTCTCTTCCACCCTAGATTTAGCCAGAAAACCTTGCTCCAAGGAAGTAGCAAATGGTATGGGTGTGTCCAAACTCCCTACGCGCATAACTGGGGCGTCTAAATACTGAAAAGCTTCTTCCATAACCAATGCGGCTATATCCGAACATATTCCACCAAACATCGTGTCCTCTTGGATTAATAGTAGTTTACCGGTTTCTCTAACACTTTCCAGTATAGTTTGGGTATCTAAAGGAATAAGCGTTCTAAGGTCAATCAACGTCGCTTTTATTTCAGGATATTTCTCCAATACGTCTAACGCCCATAAGATACCAGCACCGAAGGTGACAATACTCACCTGATTTCCTTGGCACATAACATTGGCTGAGCCAAAGGGTATTTCGTAATAGCCCTTCGGTACTTTTCCTTTAACACTGCGATAGAGTGCTTTGTGTTCAAAATACATCACTGGGTTTGGATCGTGTATGGCCGTGGTCAATAATCCCTTAGCGTCATATGGATTGGATGGATAGACTACTTTTAATCCAGGTGTTTTGGTAAACCATGCCTCATTGGTTTGTGAATGAAAGGGTCCAGCACCTACACCGGCGCCACAGGGCATTCTAAAGACAACATCAGCATTTTTCCCCCACCGATAATGCATTTTGGCGGCATAGTTGACAATTGGGTTAAATCCAGAGCTGACAAAATCAGCAAATTGCAACTCCATAACTGCTTTTTTTCCGACTACAGATAAACCGATCGCGGTCTCTGCAATACCGGATTCACAAATAGGGGTGTTTCTGATGCGCTCCTCACCAAATTCCTCAAGGAATCCCTCCGTAATTTTAAATGCACCGCCATACTGCGCAATATCCTGTCCCATGATTACCAACTCATCAAATTTCTTTAAGGATTGAAACAACCCATCCCGAACCGCGTCGATAAACCTCATTTCTTCCTCATCTGAACCGGGTAATTCCGGGCGGTGTTCCCAAGGAGCATACACGTCGTTAAGTTCTAATTGTGCATCAAAAACAACCTCAGGTTCTGCAAAAACTTCCATGAGGTCCTGCTCTATTTGTGTGGAAATGACGTGTTTAATTCGTTCAATTTCTTGACGTTCCAGAATTTTTTCTGAAATGAGGTATTGTTCAAATTGATCCACTGGATCTTTCTTACTCCATTGATCGAATAAGTCTTGTGGCACATATTTCGTGCCACTAGCCTCTTCATGTCCCCTCATTCTAAAAGTGATAAACTCGATAAGTATGGGTCTGGGACGTTCTCTAACGGATGCTGCTAGCGCACTTACTTGTTTATATACTTCAAGTATGTTGTTTCCGTCGATTTGATATCCCTCGATTCCATATCCAATAGCCTTGTCTACTAGACGAGCACAACGGTATTGCTGACTAGTCGGAGTAGACAAACCATAACCATTGTTTTCAATACAAAACAATACGGGCAAATCCCACACAGCCGCTATGTTTAACGCTTCGTGAAAATCTCCCTCTGAAGTAGCTCCTTCTCCGGTGAAAACAGCAGTCACTTTGTGATCTCCATTAATTTTGTGCCCCAGCGCTATACCATCGGCCACGCCCAGTTGTGGCCCAAGATGGGAAATCATTCCCAAGATGTGGTACTCCATAGTGCCAAAGTGAAAGCTTCGGTCCCTACCCTTGGTGAATCCGCTTGCTTTGCCCTGCCATTGGGCAAATAATTTTTTAAAGGGGATATTTCTAGAGGTGAATACACCCAAATTTCGGTGCATGGGTAAAATAAACTCATCTGGATGCAAAGCCGCTGTTACCCCAACGGAAATGGCTTCCTGACCAATTCCACTAAACCATTTCGAAATTTTTCCTTGGCGCAACAAAACCAGCATTTTTTCCTCGATCATTCTGGGAAAAATCAACTGGGTATACAGCTCTGTTTTTTTTTGTTTGGACAATCCTGCCCCTTTAAATTTCATAATTTTCTGCTTAATTAAATGTATAAAATCAAGCGTTGATTTGTAACAGGACAATCAAAAATCTTTACATTTAGCTAATTTTTCAGCTATGAATCACATCCCTAGTGTTGATCTTCGTGATTTTTTATCCGAGGATCCAAATCGCAAACAAAAGTTCATTCATGAGCTACATCAAGCCTTTTCAGAAATTGGGTTTGTAGCCCTAAGAGGGCATTTTCTCGATCAAAAGCTTGTGGACGAATTATACGGTCAAGTCAAGCAATTTTTTTCGCTTGAAGAGTCCATTAAGAAAAAATATGAAATTGCAGGAATTGGTGGGCAACGAGGCTACACCTCTTTTGGTAAAGAATCAGCCAAGGGCTCAAGCACCGGTGATTTAAAGGAGTTTTGGCATTTCGGTCAATATGATGTTCCCAAGAATGAGGACAAGCAAACCTACCCCGATAATGTTTTGGTAGATGAAGTTCCTGGGTTTAATCAGGTTGGTAAGGAGGCATTTGCCCAACTGCAAAAAACAGCTGTTTATGTACTTAGGGCGTTAACTTATCCCCTAGCTCTGCCGGAGCATTACTTTGACGAGTATGTGCTTCAGGGAAATTCTATTTTAAGGGCGATTCATTACCCGCCGATTACAGAAGCACCAAAAAATGCAGTGCGCGCTGCAGCCCATGGCGACATTAACTTAATCACTCTTTTGATGGGGGCGCACGGCAAAGGTCTTCAAGTGAAAAATCACCAAGGCCAATGGATTGACGCCATTGCTACTGAGGATGAGTTGATGATTAATGTAGGCGATATGCTCTCGAGATTGACCAATAATACGCTGAAATCCACCATCCATCAAGTGGTTAACCCACCCCAGGAATTGTGGGGAACCTCCAGGTATTCCATACCGTTTTTCATGCATCCTGTGAGTAGTATGTCATTGGCTTGTTTGCCTCAATGCATCAGCGAATCTCAGCCCAAGGGATATGAGGATATCACAGCAGGAGATTTTTTGCGCGAACGACTAGTGGAACTAGGATTGATTAAAGGTTGATGGATCTTTCTGACCAACTTAAAAAGTTATTTCCTGACCATGTGCCGAGTCAGGATGTATCATCCAAGGAAGATGATTCATTGATCAGTAAACAATCGGAACCGGTTAGGTGTCTCTACGAAAAAAGGAAAGGGAAACCAGTAACCATCATTGAGGGCTTTGAGATGAATGAATCGATGCAACAAGAGATGGCCAAAAAGTTAAAAGTATTTTTAGGAGTTGGCGGTACCTACAAAGCGGGACAGATCATTATTCAAGGCGATTACAGACCTAAAATCATGGATTATTTAACCCAATTAGGGTACAAAGTAAAACGCGTAGGCGGTTAATATTCAGTAGTTTATATTTTTTTTTGTACATTAGTAGATCCAACACTTTCTTATGGATGCTCTGATGCACATTTCTGGAAGCGACCGACTGACCCATAAGATCAGCCAGCTTGGCTTTAAAGATTCTGTAGTCACATGGCGCGAAATTCTCTCCGAGGGCAGAACCATTCATGAGGTCGGATCTGAAAAGTTTTGGAAAGAACGTTTTTTATTTCTAAACACTTCATACGCTTGGAGTAAGCAGCGCTTTGTTCAACGCACGCTTCGTGAGTATAGAAATTTATGTCGAGCAAAATCTCAAGACATCATAGCGCTTTGGTTCGATACGGACCTCTCCAGTCAAATCAATATGATGGCTATTTTGAGTTGGCTTAAAACTCATCGAAGATACGCGCAGATTTTTTGGGTAGACGTTTCACTTGCAGACATGGATATTTTAGATCAATGGACGGTTGATCAAGTGCGTAACGCTTGGGAAAAAAGGAAAGAACTGACACAAGATGATATTGAATTTGCGGATTACACTTGGCAGATCTATTGTTCAGATAATCCAATACGACTGACACATATCAGTCACAATGGCCAAACTCAACTCACTGCACTACCTCAAAATATTTCCCTTCACCTTAAAAGATTCCCTTCAGTGGTTCATGGTTTGTCGGATTTTGAATATACAGTCCTCCAAAAGTTATCACAACAAGGTGTTCATCATGCTGATTTATTTATCGATGAGGTACACCGTGGGCAACAAAGAACCTACGGATATACGAAACCCCAGATAGGTCGAGTAGTACAAAAACTTTCCCCATGGTTAGAGGCAACAACTTTTAAGGTCAAAGAACAAGGAAAAAAATTGCTTCAAGGAAAAGCCAATGCATACAGCGTCTTGAAAGATCAAGGTTATCTTGGCGGTGCATTGACCTATAACTATCTTTGGGATGCTCAAGCCGGGCGTATTTTAAAACTCTGACATGCAACATCCTGAAACGGAACTAATTCTTCACCCAACCCAGGGTGTTTATCACCTGCATTTAATCCCTGAAGAACTGGCTAATACGGTGATTACAGTAGGTGATCCTGACCGAGTGCCCCTGGTGTCTAAATACTTTGATCGAATTGAGGTGCGTAAACAACACAGAGAATTTGTAACGCATACCGGATGGTTTCAAGGAAAGCGCATATCTGTAGTCTCCACTGGAATAGGTCCAGACAACATAGATATTGTATTAAATGAACTGGATGCGTTGGTCAATATTGACTTTACAACAAAAACAAACATTAGGGACAGAAAATCCCTGAACATTATTCGCATAGGTACCTCTGGCTCATTACAACCACATATTCCTGTGGACTCATTTGTGGTAGGAAAACACGCCCTAGGACTAGATAATATGATGGCATTTTACGACCAGAATAAAACCTATAATGACCCCATGGCTCAAGCTTTACGAACTTCTCAGCTATTGCCAAACGCTGTGATACCCTACGGTGTATCCGCAAGTAAACAGTTGTTAGAGCTATGGGATCTAGACACATGTATTTTGGCCAATACATTGACTAGCGTAGGTTTTTATGGCCCTCAAGGCAGAATTCTAGGTACTTGGAGCGCACAAAAAGAGTTAATGGACGGATTAGTGTCTTTTAATTTTAATGGTCAAACTATTGATCACATTGAAATGGAAACATCAGCAATTTATGGCTTGTCATCAGTTTTTGGTCATCAAGCAGTTTCTCTCAATGCCATTTTAGCCAATCGTTCTCATCAAACATTTTCAAAGCACCCCGAAAAAACAATTAATAAATTGATTGAATGGTCTTTAGAGCATTTGTCTCAAGTATAGGTTTAAACTTATCCTACCCAGTTAATCGGGGTTTTCCCTTGACTGATTAAGTACTCATTGGCTAAAGTAAAGTGATTATTCCCAAACCAGTAGCCTCTGTTGGCGCTCAAGGGGGATGGATGTCCTGTCTTCAAGATCAAGTGATTTTTTCCGATGAGAGATGCTTTTTTTTGGGCATGTCCTCCCCAAAGCATAAACACAATTCCCTGGGATTTTTCTGAAAGCTTGAGCAGCACTAAATCTGACCACGGTTTCCACAGGGACATGTAAGCACCAGGGCTATTTTGGGGTACGCTCCAAGCGCTATTCAACAACAACACCCCTTGTCTGGCCCAATCCCCTAAATGCCCGTTTCTGACTGTAGGCACGTGGAATTCTTCGCTTAATTCTTTAAATATATTATTCAGTGATGGAGGAATTGGTTGATCAGGGGCCACTGAAAAGGCATAACCATCAGCCTGTCCAGGACCATGGTAAGGATCCTGACCCAGTAAGACTACTTTTACCTTTGAAACAGGCGTCGATTTAAAGGCATTGAAAAGTTGGTCTACCTGAGGAAGGTCTTGATTTAATTGATGTTTTTCTCTTTGAGCCGACCACCATTTTGTCCAGTTTTCCTGTGTCTTTTGGTCAAAAAGGAATTCTTTCCAATTGTCGGGTAGATCCATACAGAGTTGTATTTTTGGCTAAAATTAGTCCTTTAGATGTCCTGGAGCAAAATTCAGCTAAAAACCATTGAAGATTTAGAGTTCCCTACCGTTTTACAACAGGTATCAGAACGTTGCCATACGGACAAGGGTAGAGAACGCGCGTTATCTCTGCTCCCTTTTGTGGATAAAACAGAAGCGATCGTCGCCATGACGCAGACAGCGGAATACCTGGATAGTTTTTCCAACAACAATAAAATCCCTAACCACGGTTTTGAATCGATTGATCGAGAAGTTCAAATATTGGGTATCGATCAAATGGTACTGGATGCTCCAGGGTTTCACAGGATCGCACAGCTTTATGATACATGGTTTCAGCATCATGTCTTCTTCAAAAAGATGGGTAATTATTTTCCTTTATTATCCCAGCTGAGCGCTACCCACCTACCCTGCCCTGAGTTACCTGAGCAAATTCAAAGTGTTTTCGATCGATTTGGGGAGATAAAGGATGACGCATCTCCCTCTTTGAGAATAATCCGTTTGGAAATGGGACTGTGCCGGGATAAACGCAACAAGAGTTTTTCACAAGCGATCAGCCATGCTGTAGCTCAAGACTATCTCGATGAAATCCGAGAGTCCGTGGTAGACAATCGACGTGTATTGGCCGTTAAGGCGATGCATCGAAGAAAGATTAAAGGCAGTGCTTTAGGTATGTCTAAAACCGGAAGTATTGTGTTTATTGAACCTGAATCTTGTATGGTACACTCACGAGCTCTTTCGATGCTTGAGATTGACGAACAAGAGGAAATACAGCGAATTTTAGCACAATTGACTGAACGTATTCGCAGGTTTGCTCCTGACCTGATGAGGTACCAGTCATTTCTAGCCCATATGGATGTAGTATGTGCTAAAGCGCGTTATGCTCAATTAATGGACGGTGTCATGCCTCAGATAGCTGATCGGCAAGAACTTCAGTTTAAAAAAGCCTATCATCCACTCTTGTACTTAACCAATAAAAAAAACAATACACCGACGCATCCACAGGACATTCACTTGCACGATCAGAACAGAATTGTCGTGATTTCTGGTCCTAATGCTGGTGGTAAAAGTATTACCCTAAAAACCATAGGGTTGTTGCAAATTATGATGCAATCTGGATTGTTAATCCCTGTGCATCCAGCGACAACGCTTTGTTTTTTTGACAAAATATTGTCGGATATTGGGGATAATCAGTCGATTGAAAACCATTTAAGCACCTATAGTTCGAGGCTTAAAAACATGAATGAGTTTTTGAAAAAGTGCAACGAACGGACTTTGTTTTTGATCGATGAATTTGGTACGGGTTCTGACCCTGAATTAGGAGGAGCTTTGGCAGAAACGTTTTTAGAGGAATTTTATCAAAAAGGGTCTTATGGAGTGATTACGACCCACTACACCAACCTAAAAATGTTGGCCGATGAGTTGCCTTTTGCCTCTAACGCTAATATGCTTTTTGATGCGCAGTCACTCTCCCCCACCGATCAGTTGGTGTTGGGTGAAGCGGGTAGCTCATTTACCTTTGAAGTGGCACAAAAGAATGGGATTCCCTATGGATTGATCAACCGAGCCAAGAAAAAGATCGAAAAAGGGAAGGTGCGTTTCGATGCTACTATTGCC
>JALQVG010000036.1 GCA_023260435.1 Flavobacteriaceae bacterium
ACAAAAGTGGGGGACCTTTCAGAACATTAATTTCAATGCAGTATCGCAACCGTTTTATGTATTGATGGACACGGAATACAACCTACTTCAAGCTCCGATTCAACTAGCGGATAAAAAAACGTATCTTGAATGGTTGAAAAAAGGAATTGACTTAAAGAAGCCATAATATGAAGCGCAAAGCGATTAAAATACTGGGGTATGTTTTTTTGACATTAGGTGTATTGGCCCTCGGGGTATATGTTTGGACGAGAAGCTTAAAGCCTAACTATGAGGGAACGCTAAAACTCGATGGTGTGAACGCACCCGTTACTGTCTATTTCGATGATTACGGCATCCCCCATATCGAAGCTGAAAATGAATTGGATGCTGCCGTAGCCTTAGGATATGTTCATGCACAGGACCGACTATGGCAAATGGAGCTGCTCAGACGGATTGGTCGCGGGGAATTGTCCGCCCTTTTTGGTGAACGTGCATTGGCCACAGATCAGCTTTTTCTGACGTTGGGTATTCAAGAAAATTCACAAAAACAAATCGACCAGCTGAAATCAACTGATCCAGAGTTTCAGCTATTACAAGCTTATTTGTCTGGGATCAATCAATTTCAGGAAAACGGTCCAACGCCCATTGAGTTTTATTTAACTGGGGTTAAAAAGAGACCCTTTACGATTTTAGACGTATACAATTCGTTGGGGTATATGGCGTTTAGTTTTGCCATCGGTCAACGAACAGATCCGATGATCACCCACATCAATAATACGCTAGGTCAAGATTACCTAGAAGATTTAGCCCTGGAATACGATGATCAATATTTGCAAATCCCTCATAAGGGTCAGCTTGATCAACAGGAAGCATTGGCCATGGTTCATTGGATTGATCAAGCGATGAATCAATTGCCCGTACCCAGTTTTATCGGAAGCAACTCCTGGGTTTTAGGTCCTGAAAAAACAGTGGGAGGTAAAGTTATTCTGGCCAACGATCCCCATATCGGGTTTTCCGCTCCTTCCGTTTGGTATGAAGCCCACATCAAAACACCCAACTACGAGAAATATGGATACCATATTGCTGGAATTCCTATTCCCCTTTTGGCACACAACAAAAACTACGCCAATGGGTTGACCATGTTTGAAAATGACGACTTAGATCTTTATCAAGAAAAAGTAAATCCCAATAATCCAGATCAATACTTAACCGATCAGGGCTGGGCTGACTTTGGCATACGCCGTTATGAAATTCATGTAAAAGGCGAAGAAAATCCAAGAATATTACAGGTTAAGGATACCCACCACGGACCGGTGATTTCTGATTTGTTATCCAATGGTTTTGAGCGCGAGGTAATCGCCTCTAATTGGGTGTATACCCAAATGGAATTTGACGCTGTCAAGTCGCTTTACGCATTGCAACACGCGCAGGATATAGCTGAATTTGCCAGCCATTTACATGAAATTAAAGCGCCGGGGCTCAATATGATGTATGGAGATCAACACGATAATATAGCCTGGTGGGCTATTGGTCAGTTGTACAGTACTACCGACTCCATTGCCCCACATTTTATCAAAACTGGGGTGACCACTAAAAACAGTCACATCAACTTATATCCCTTTGAGAATAATCCACAATCAATTAATCCAGAGAGTCATTTCGTTTTTACGGCCAATAACGCAACATCCACCATGGATGGGGTATTATATCCCGGCTATTACGCACCAGATTCAAGGGCAAGAAGAATTGACCAACTGTTGAACAATGATAAAAAATGGGCTAAAGAACAGGTGGCCGAAATGATGTTTGACGATACCTCATCAGTTACTGCAGAGCTGGTGAACCAATGGCTGAAGCAAATGGATCAACAGGGCTTATCTCCCGAAGCCAATCAAGTGATTGGCATTTTAAAACAGTGGGAGGGAAGTTATGGTCTTGATGAATTGGCGCCTGCTTTTTTTCACCGTTGGGAATACGAGTGGTTGTCTTCTGTGTTTTCGGATGAATTAGGGCCTGACAATTTCTCCCAGTTTTTAAATACCCATTTTGCCAAACGGTTAGTTCGGCCATTGACCTATAAAAGTAATTCTGTGTGGTTTGACGACGTTAACACTCAGGAAAAAGAGGTTAAGTCTGATTTGTTAAGACGTTCTTTTGATCGGGCAATGATCGCTCTATCCGAAGAGTTAGGGAGTAATCCAAAAAAATGGCAGTGGTCAAAAGTCCATACAGTAACTCATGGTCATCCCTTGGGAAGCATCTCTATTTTAGCACCTCTATTTAATGTGGGGCCTTATGCAGCGACAGGTTCTAGGGAGGTCATTAACAATATGGCTTTTAAATACACAGGTTCTGTTTACTACGCTGTGGATCACGGTCCTTCTACCCGAAGAATTGTTGATTTCAGTGATATTGAACACTCGATGAGTATCCTGCCTACAGGTCAATCAGGGAATCCTTTTTCGCCGCATTACAACGATCAAGCCGATCTTTTTCATCAGGGGAAATTTAGGTTAATGATGATGAATTGGGACGAAATTAAGGCACAATCTACCCGACTGAACCTATTACCCAATTAACGAGAAGTTATATCGTTTATCGTTTTAGTAGAGTCGCCTTTGGCGACTCTACTACTTTTGGATGATGTTGTGTAAAGGATTTACCGGAGCGATTAAGGGTATCGATGCTGAATTGATTACTGTAGAAGTACAAGCTGATCGAGGTGTAGGATACCATTTAGTAGGTATGCCAGACAGGGCCGTACGAGAGAGTCAATACCGAATAGCCGCCGCACTTAAATCTTGTGGCTTAAAAATGATGGTAAAAAGAATGACCATCAACCTGACACCAGCGGATATTCGAAAGCAGGGAACAGGATTTGATTTGCCTATAGCTTTAGGGATTTTACAGAGTTCTGGTCAATTGATCACGGATCAGCTATCGCAGTTAATGATTGTCGGAGCACTATCTCTTGATGGAAGTATATTGCCCGTCCCCGGAACTCTATCTATGGCCAAATGCGCAGTGCAACATGGTTTAAGGGGAATCATCGTTCCTTGGGAAAACGTTCAGGAGGCTTCACTGGTTGATGAAATTGAGGTATATGGCGCTAAACACTTATCACAAATCACTTCTTTTCTTACGGGAGGAACCTGGCTTAAGCCAGAAAAACCCAACAAGATTAGGCGATTAAATCAACGAATTACCGAGGTTGATCTATCTCAAATCAGGGGGCAAATGGCCGCCAAAAGGGTCTTGGAAATTTCTTCGGTGGGAAATCATCATATGTTGATGATGGGGCCTCCTGGGGTGGGAAAAACATTACTCGCCAAATCAATTACAGGTATTCTTCCTAAAATGAGTGACCAAGAAATACAAGAAGTAACTCAGGTGTACTCCTCAAGACTAGATCAAGATTTTGGAATCCCCCACTATCAAAGACCTTTTAGACAACCGCACCACCACTGTACCAACGCTGGAATGCTCGGTGGTGGAAACCCTCTATCACCCGGCGAAGCTTCCTTGGCACATCGAGGTGTATTATATTTAGATGAGGTAGTGGAGTTCAAGAAAAGTGTTTTGGAGGGGTTGAGACAACCTCTAGAATCGCAAAAAATTATATTGGCCAGAGGTTCCTATCATCTGGAGCTACCAGCTTCATTTACTTTGATTGCTAGTATGAATCCAAGTCCTTTCAATTCCATAAGGGAAATAGAACCCAACAAACCAGAGCATTGGGAAGAGCATCGGGATAAATCATATAGAAATAAGATCTCAAAACCACTATTAGACCGAATACCTCTCCAAATAGACATACCCAAACTTAGTCAAGAAGATTTACTTGAGGCGCCCATTGGACCTAGTTCTTCAGTCGTACTTGCGCGCATTGAAAAAAGTTGTCAGTTTCGTAAAACGCGTGTAGCTCAAGTAGGTAACCAGCAAACCACCTGGTGGCAGTACGTGGAAAACAATAGAGAGATTAAGTCTTTTTGGGTGCATTATATGACTCAGAAAAAGTATTCCGTGCGCACTCAGGCTATGTTGTATGAGGTGTCAAGAACCATTGCTGATCTGGAACAACAAGAACACGTAAGCCTGGATCATATTTTCGAAGCCTTGCAATACAGATCGCTCGATGGATATTTCGCATAAAATTCACGGGTAAATAAAATTCTGAATATGTGAAAAAAATCAATTCATTTAATTGATTATCAATACAATACATCTCCTATGAGGGCTTTGAAAATAGCGTAAATTTTAAGTTTGTCTTCTTGGGTTTCATCAATCTTTTACCTTTGGTTATTGATGACACTGTCCTTGAAATTTAACTATGGAACTCAACAAGTATAGCAAAAACGTTACCCAAGATCCAACACAACCTGCTGCTCAAGCTATGTTGCATGCTTTGGGATTAAGTGTTGAAGATTTAAAGAAACCCTTTATTGGAATTGCCAGTACTGGATATGAGGGAAATCCGTGTAATATGCACCTCAATGATTTAGCCAAATCAATTAAAAAAGGGGTTCAGGAAACAGACATGATCGGTCTTATTTTCCACACCATTGGCGTAAGTGATGGTATATCGATGGGGACTTCGGGTATGCGTTATTCCCTCCCTTCCAGAGACATCATTGCGGATTCCATGGAAACGGTTGTTCAAGCAATGAGCTACGACGGACTAATTCCTGTTGTTGGTTGTGACAAAAACATGCCTGGAGCATTAATGGCCATGTTGCGACTCAATCGACCTTCGATTTTAGTTTATGGAGGGACAATTGCATCAGGCTGTTACAATGGAAAAAAATTAGATGTTGTCTCTGCCTTTGAAGCTTGGGGAGAAAAAGTAGCCGGAACCATTACCGATGAAGCCTATCAAGGGGTTATCCTTAACGCTTGCCCTGGTCCGGGTGCTTGTGGAGGTATGTATACTGCCAATACTATGGCCTCAGCTATTGAGGCTATGGGGATGGCTCTGCCATACAATGCATCAAACCCTGCCAATGATGACCTAAAAATCAGTGACGCAGAACGCGCAGGACAGGCTTTGCGCTTATTGATCGAAAAAGACTTGAAACCCAAAGACATTGTCACCAAAAAATCATTGGAAAACGCGTTTAAGGTCATTACTGTTTTAGGTGGTTCAACCAATGCTGTACTGCATATGTTGGCTATAGCCCATGCAGCAGATATACCTTGGACGCTGGAAGATTTTCAAAATATATCGGATAACACACCTTTTTTAGCCGATTTAAAACCTAGTGGGCAATACTTGATGGAAGATCTTCACGCTGTAGGTGGTGTACCTGCTGTGATGAAGTTTATGTTGGAAAATAATATGCTACACGGTGACTGCATGACTGTCACTGGAAAGACGATTGCTGAAAATCTGGCAGATGTTCCTTCTTTAACACCCGGCCAAAAAGTAATCTATCCCTTAGATCAACCGATCAAGGAAAGCGGTCACATCAGGATTTTATTCGGGAATCTTGCACAAGAGGGCGCTGTTGCCAAAATCACAGGCAAAGAAGGCCTCTATTTTAAGGGTCCTGCCCGCGTTTTTGAGGGAGAGTATGCCGCAAATGATGGTATTCAACAAGGGAAGGTCCAAGCGGGTGATGTGGTAGTTATTCGCTATGAAGGTCCTCAAGGTGGTCCAGGAATGCCTGAAATGCTGAAACCTACTGCAGCTATTATGGGTGCAGGACTGGGCAAATCAGTTGCATTGATCACCGACGGTAGGTTCTCTGGAGGTACTCATGGATTTGTCGTTGGTCACGTAGCCCCTGAAGCTCAGTGCGGAGGAACTATTGCTTTGGTCCAAGATGGTGACTTGATTACCATCGACGCTAAAACAAATACTATTACAGTAGATGTTTCCGATCAAGAATTGGCTAAACGACGAGCCAAATGGGTAGCACCTGCATTAAAGATCACCAAAGGAAGTATGTATAAATACGCTAAAACTGTATCATCTGCTTCAAAAGGATGTACCACAGACCAATTTTAGGATCATGACAACAAAATTACCCAATCAAATATCCGGAGCTGAAGCCATTGTTCATTGTCTGTTGGCAGAAGGTGTCAACCTTATTTACGGATATCCAGGGGGTGCTATTATGCCCTTTTATGACGAACTGTATAAATTTCAAGATCAGTTGAAGCACGTGTTGGTACGACATGAACAAGGAGCTGCGCATGCCGCTCAAGGATATGCTCGAGCGACGGGAAAGGTTGGTGTAGCGGTAGCTACATCGGGTCCAGGTGCTACAAATTTGGTTACTGGAATTGCAGATGCTCAAATCGATTCAACTCCATTGGTGTGCATTACAGGTCAAGTAGGAAGACACCTTTTGGGGTCAGATGCCTTTCAAGAGACAGATATCATCGGTATATCTACTCCGATAACCAAATGGAATTATCAAATCACAAAAGCTGCTGAAATCCCCTATATTTTGGCAAAAGCCTTTTATATAGCGCGTTCAGGTAGACCTGGACCAGTTTTGGTGGACATAACCAAAAATGCGCAATTTGAGCTTTTTGACTTTGAATATACACCCTGTGATCATGTTCGCTCTTATTTGCCTGAGCCTCAGATAGACATGGAGTGTATCCATCAAGCTGCAGCTTTGATAAATGAAGCCAAAAAACCGATGATTGTCTACGGACAAGGTGTTGTTTTGGGAAATGCCGAGCAAGAACTTAAAACATTTATCGAGAAAACTACGATACCCTCAGCCTGGACTATATTGGGAAAAAGCGCATTGCCTACCGCGCACAAACACAATGTAGGTATGGTGGGTATGCACGGTAATTACGCTCCCAACGTATTGAC
Organism: Flavobacteriaceae bacterium; assembly: GCA_023260435.1. Classification (GTDB taxonomy): domain Bacteria; phylum Bacteroidota; class Bacteroidia; order Flavobacteriales; family Flavobacteriaceae; genus MAG-120531. Next base: position 6,812 of record JALQVG010000036.1, read on the forward strand.
CAACGAGTGTGATGTGCTTATCGCCATTGGTATGCGCTTCGATGACCGGGTTACAGGAGATTTGAACACCTATGCCAAACAAGCGAAAATCATTCATTTTGATATTGATAAAGCCGAAATCAATAAGAATGTGAAGGTAGATGTGGGTGTTTTAGGTAATTGCAAACACACTCTTACGGCCTTATTACCCTGGGTAAAAGAAAACAACCACAGCCAGTGGCAATCCTCCTTTGATCAGTTATATCAAGTTGAGTTCAAAGAGGTCATAGACAAAGAAATGAACCCAGCTGGTCCTGGTATCAGTATGGCTGAGGTGATTGAACAAATTAACCAAGCCACCCAATCTCAGGCCATTGTAGTTACGGATGTCGGTCAACATCAGATGATCGCTTGTCGGTACGCTCAAGAAACATTACCCAAAAGCAATATTACTTCTGGGGGATTAGGAACTATGGGGTTTGCCTTGCCCAGTGCCATTGGAGCCAAGATGGGTGCCCCTGAACGAGAGGTAATCGCGGTGATTGGTGATGGTGGGTTTCAAATGAACATTCAAGAGCTAGGAACTATTTATCAAACCCAAACAGCGGTTAAAATAGTAGTGCTCAACAACGAACACCTAGGTATGGTACGTCAATGGCAAGAATTGTTTTTTGACTCACGCTATGCCTCGACAGTCATGACCAATCCAGACTTTGTAACCATCGCTAAAGGGTATTATATACCAGGTAAGCGCGTTGATCAACGAGCAGATTTGAAAGCGGCTATAGAGGAAATGGTTGCTGCCAAAACACCTTATTTTCTAGAGATAAAAGTGGAAAATGAGGAAAATGTATTCCCGATGATTCCTTCGGGAAGTTCTGTCTCTGATATTCGTTTAAGCTAGTTAGATTATGGAAAATAAGTGGTACACCATCTCCGTATATTCGGAAAATCAGGTAGGAATGTTAAACCGAATTTCGGGAATCTTTCTCAAAAGACACATCAACATTGAAAGCTTGAATGTTTCGCCCTCTGAAATTCCTCAGGTGTCTAAGTTTACGATTGTCGTAAATACTACTCAAAAATGGGTTGAAAACATCGTGGGACAAATAGAAAAGCAAGTGGAGGTGATCAAAGTTTTTAGCCACCTTGATGAAGAGATCATTTACCAAGAGTCGGCTTTATTTAAAATTTCTTCAAATTTGTTGTTTGATGAACGACAAATTCAAAACATCATCAAGGAAAGCAATGCGCAAATAGTGACGGTTTCTAGAGAGTTTTTTGTCATATCAAAAACAGGAAGACGTCATGAAATTGATGAACTTCACGAATCACTAACTCCGTTTGGCATCAGGCAGTTTGTCCGTTCAGGACGCATAGCTGTTTCCAAAGAAGCCATGCCGATCAGTACTATATTAAACACCATCAACCAAAAAAAATAAAATGAGCAATTACTTTAATACACTTTCGCTAAGAGAACAATTGGCCCAGTTAGGACAATGCAGATTTATGGATACCTCTGAGTTTACCGACGGGGTAGAAGCATTAAAAGGCTTAAAAATCGTCATTATTGGCTGTGGAGCACAAGGTTTAAATCAAGGATTAAACATGCGTGATAGTGGTCTGGATATATCCTATGCATTGAGAGATGAGGCAATTGCTCAAAAACGCGCTTCATTTGTTCAAGCCACTGAAAACGGATTTAGCGTAGGAAACTATGAAACTTTAATTCCTCAGGCGGATTTAGTGATCAACCTTACTCCTGATAAACAACATACGGCGGTTGTATCGGCTGTGATGCCCTTGATGAAAAAAGGAGCTACATTGTCGTACTCTCATGGTTTTAATATTGTCGAAGAAGGTACTCAGATCCGAAAAGATCTTACCGTGATTATGGTTGCCCCAAAATCACCTGGTTCAGAGGTAAGAGAGGAGTATAAACGAGGTTTTGGCGTCCCTACACTTATTGCCGTCCATCCTGAAAATGATCCTGAAGGCAAAGGTTTGGCTCAAGCAAAAGCTTATGCAGTGGCCACAGGTGGTCACAAAGCGGGTGTGTTACAATCTTCTTTTGTCGCTGAGGTGAAATCTGATTTAATGGGAGAGCAAACTATATTATGTGGCTTGCTTCAAACTGGATCCATCCTTTGTTTTGACAAGATGGTTGAAAAAGGTATTGATCCTGGCTATGCGTCCAAATTGATCCAATACGGTTGGGAGACCATCACTGAGGGACTCAAATATGGGGGAATCACTCACATGATGGATCGTTTGTCCAATCCTGCTAAGATTAAGGCTTTTGAACTATCTGAAGAATTAAAAGATATTATGCGCCCATTGTTTCAAAAGCACATGGACGATATCATCAGTGGTCATTTTTCTAAAACAATGATGGAAGATTGGGCCGCTGAAGATAAAAATCTGCTCACCTGGAGGGCTCAAACTGCGGAAACTGCTTTTGAGAAAACACCTGCTACTTCAGAACACATCAGTGAACAAACGTTTTATGATCAAGGTGTATTGATGGTCGCCATGGTACGCGCTGGAGTAGAGTTGGCCTTTGAAGCTATGACTGATTCTGGAATCATTGCTGAATCAGCCTATTATGAGTCATTACACGAAACACCCTTAATCGCCAACACAATTGCGCGTAAGAAGTTGTTTGAAATGAATCGCGTCATCTCTGATACAGCTGAATACGGATGTTATCTTTTTGATCACGCGTGCAAGCCACTGCTCAAAAACTTTATGCAAAAAATTGATGTTGATGTAATTGGTACTACCTTTGGTAAAGACCGCGATAACAGTGTCCCTAATCAAAAATTAGTGGCCATCAACGCAGTAATTCGTCAACACCCGGTTGAGCAGGTTGGTGCAAGATTACGCGCCTCAATGACTGCGATGAAACCAATTGTATAAATCTTATCCTATGAGTCACTTCATTCCAGAACCATTTCGCATCCATCAACCTTTAGACTTAAATCACTATTTAGTCGACGGTGAAATCAAAACGTGGAACGGTCCTGTTATCGAAGTAAACTCAACGATATCATCAACCCAAGAGGGAGACAAAACCTATTTGGGTAGTATTCCTGACATCGATGAAAAGGCTGGGATGGAGGCGCTTTATGCGGCTCGTGCAGCCTATGATTTAGGCAAAGGTTTATGGCCTACAATGAGACCTTTGAAGCGCATCAAAGCGATGAAGAAATTCACCGACTTAATGCTTCAACAAAGAGATGAGATTGTCAAATTACTCATGTGGGAAATCGGGAAATCACTTCCCGACGCTCAAAAAGAATTTGACCGCACCATTGTTTATATCCATGATACCATCGAGGAATACAAAAACATGGATCGTGATGCAGCTCGTTTCCACAGACACGAAGGTGTGTATGCCCAGATACGAAGAGGCCCACTTGGAGTTGTTCTCTGTTTAGGACCCTACAATTATCCCTTAAATGAGGCATTTGCTTTGTTGATTCCTGCGCTTATGATGGGGAATACAGTGATCTTTAAACCGGCTAAATACGGTGTATTGCTCATGGCTCCTTTATTAGATGCTTTTGCTAGTTGTTTTCCTCCAGGAGTAGTCAACATTGTTTTTGGTAGGGGAAGAACTTTGGCATCACCTATGATGAAGTCAGGACTCGTTGATGTTTTGGCCTTGATCGGAAACAGTACATCGGCCAATGCACTTCAAGAAATCCATCCCAAGAAAAATAGATTGCGTTTGGTTTTAGGACTTGAAGCCAAAAATCCAGCCATTATTTTACCTGATGCTGATATAGATTTAGCGGTATCCGAATGTGTCGCCGGAAGCCTATCTTTTAACGGACAACGTTGTACGGCCTTAAAAATCATCTATGTTCACGAAGATATTGCCGAAGAATTCAATCGCAAATTTTCCAAAAAAGTAGATGAATTAATTTTTGGTAATCCATGGGAACCCAAGGTGTTTTTAACCCCGCTTCCCGAGGTAGATAAACCTGACTATATCCAAGGACTGATTGATGACGCTGTTTCCCATGGGGCACAGATTCTCAACGGAAAAGGGGGTGAACGAACACCTAATTTTATTTGGCCAGCAGTGCTGTTTCCGGTAGATCACAGAATGCGTGTATTTCACGAAGAGCAATTTGGCCCAATAGTTCCCCTGGTACCCTTTACTGATATTCAGACACCACTGGATGATATGGCCGAATCACCTTATGGACAACAAGTCAGTGTTTTTGGCCAAGATCCTCAAACTTTAAGCCCACTGGTAGACGTTTTGGTCAATTTAGTGTGCCGAGTAAATCTTAACTCCTCCTGTCAAAGAGGTCCTGACATGTATCCATTTACAGGCCGTAAGGACTCGGCTGTGGCCACTCTAAGTGTTCATGACGCTTTGCGTTCCTTCTCGATCCGCACTTTTGTAGCCTCTAAAGACAACGAATACAACAATCAAATCTTAAAGTCAATATTGGACGAAAGGGGTTCAAACTTTCTTCACACCGACTATTTATTGTAAAAAAAAAATGCCCTTTAAAGGGCCTTTTTTTTTTACACATGAGCAGCTAACCAATCTCCTACCTCAGAGGTTTTATAACTTTTCCCTCCATCGGAAAGATCTTCGGTGACGATACCTTCCGCCAACGATTTGTTCACCACATCTCTTATGGCCTGAGCTTCAGATTTAAGCTGGAATGCATCCTCAAACATCATAGCAGCTGACAACACAGTAGCCAATGGGTTAGCGATGTCTTTTCCTGCCGCTTGAGGATATGATCCGTGAATTGGTTCAAATAAAGATGTTTTTAACCCAATAGAGGCGGAAGGCATGAGTCCCATAGAACCTGAAATTACGGAAGCTTCATCGGTTAAAATATCACCGAAGAGGTTTTCTGTAATCAATACATCATAGCTGTTAGGCCATTGCACTAATCTCATGGCTACAGCATCCACAAATTCATAGCTCACAGTTACCTCAGGGTAATCTTTTTCCATAGCTTGAACGGTTTCCCTCCAAAGTCTAGAGGTCTCAAGAACATTGGCTTTATCTACACAACACAACTTTTTAGAGCGTTGCATGGCTAGTTCAAACCCTTTTTTAGCCAATCTTTGCACTTCTTCACGGGTGTATACACAGTGATCAAATGCTGTGTTTCCACCATCAGTACGTCCTTTGTCACCAAAATAAATTCCCCCCGTCAGTTCTCTTAAAAAAACAAGATCTGTTCCTTCAATTCGCTCTCTTTTAAGGGGTGATTTATCGATGAGGGAGGGGAATGTAAAGGTCGGGCGTACATTGGCAAATAAACCCAATTGTTTGCGCATTTTTAGCAACCCTTGTTCGGGTCTCACTTTGGCAGATGGATCATTGTCGTATTTTGGATGTCCAATGGCACCGAATAACACCGCATCTGCTTGAAGACATACTTCGTGGGTAGACAAAGGGTAGGGCTCTCCACAGTCATCGATGGCTGCTGCACCTGTTAGGGCAGGCATCCAAGTGATTTGATGGCCGTATTTACGCGCCACTGCATCAGATACTTTTACTGCTTGGTCGATTACTTCGGGACCAATACCATCTCCGGCCAATAAGGCAATTTTTAGATTCATAGTTAAATTATATTGAGCATTTTTTCAGTGGCTTTAATCGCCGATACAGTTTGGTCGGAATCCAAGCCACGTGTAGTAAATTCTTTTTCAGCAAAAAGCCAAGTAATATGTGTTTCGCACAAGGCGTCTGAATGACTTCCTGGCGGTATGCGCACAGCGTAATCCACCAATATAGGGAGTGTCTTTTTTTCTTTTTTGTAGACCGCTCTTAACGCATTGATAAAGGCGTCGTATTGTCCATCTCCAGATGCACTTGACTCAAAGGTCTGATCATCTATGCGCAACAATATTGTGGCTGTAGGATTTAATCCTTTTGCATGGGTCAATACGTACGACTCAATTTTGACTCTTTTTTGATCCGTAACTTGGTCTAATACATCAGAGATAATGTAAGGCAAGTCGTCTTGAGTGACTTTTTCTTTTTTGTCACCCAGTTCAATAATACGAGCCGTTACTTTTCTAAGTGCTTCATCGTTCAGGGTCAAACCAAGTTCCTGTACATTTTTGAGAATATTGGCCTTACCAGATGTTTTACCCAGGGCATACTTTCGTTTTCGTCCGAAGCGCTCTGGTAATAAATCATTGAAATAGAGGTTGTTCTTTTCGTCACCATCCGCATGTATACCGGCTGTTTGGGTGAATACATTATCGCCGACAATAGGTTTATTGGCCGGGATGGGAATCCCGGTAAAAGCGGAAACCAATTTACTCACCTTAAACAGGTTCTTTTCGTATATATTGGTTTTCACCTGAGGAAAGAAATCATTTAAACACGCAATAACACTAGCTAGAGGTGCATTTCCAGCGCGTTCACCCATCCCATTAACTGTGAGGTGCAGTCCGTGAATTCCAGCGTGTATCGCTTCCATCACATTGGCTACGCTCAAGTCATAATCGTTGTGCCCATGAAAATCAAAATGAAGTTCAGGGTACTTCTGGATGATTCTGTCTAAAAAACTGAATGTTTCTCGATGTGTTAAAACACCCAAGGTGTCAGGTAAAAGAACCCTTTGGATAGGCTGTGTGGACAAGAAATTTAGGTAGTCCCATACATAAGACTCACTGTGGCGCATTCCATTGCTCCAATCTTCCAAGTATACGTTGGTTTGTATTCCCCTGAGTTGGGCCTGTTCTATCGTCCATTGTATGTCCGAAAAATGTTCCTCAGGTGTTTTTTTTAGCTGATGGGTCAAATGGTTTAAAGAGCCTTTGGTCAATAAATTCTGGACTTTAGCTCCCGCCTTATCCATCCAATCCAAAGACACACCACCATCAACAAAAGTGAGTACTTCTACTCTGTGCAAATGGTTTTGCACACGCGCCCAAGAGGTGATCTCTTGAACAGCGGCAAGCTCACCTTCAGATACTCGGGCAGAAGCTACTTCAATTCTATCTACACCTAGTTCTTCGATCAAGAGTTGCGCTAAAGTGCTTTTTTCAGATACAGAAAAGGATACTCCAGACGTTTGTTCACCGTCCCTAAGGGTGGTGTCCATAATCTCAATCGTTCTTTTTTTACTAGGGGACATTACAAGGGAGATTGTGCAGCAAACGCATCTATTTGTTGAGATTGACTGATTAAAAAGTCAATATCATCAAACCCATTTAACATATTGTTCTTTTTGTACCCGTTGATATCAAAACTGCAAGCAGAACCCGAGGAATCGATAGAAATTTTTTGCGCAGGTAGGTCTACAGTAAATGTAGCTTGGGGATTAGACTCAATAGCGGCAAAGATTTCCGCCAAAAACTCTGGGGTTACTTGTACAGGTAGTACACCGATATTCAAACAGTTATTTTTAAAAATATCCGCAAAAAAGCTCGATACGACACACCTAAATCCGTAATCATATACAGCCCAAGCAGCGTGTTCGCGTGAAGAACCAGACCCGAAATTTTTACCTCCAACGAGTATTTTACCTTGGTAAATAGGGTTGTTTAAAACAAAATCAGCCTTAGGTGTATTGTCGTTGTTGTACCGCCAATCCCTAAATAAATTATCGCCAAAACCTGTGCGTTCAGTAGCTTTTAGAAAGCGAGCAGGAATGATTTGATCTGTATCAACATTTTCAATGGGCAGGGGAACTGCACTTGATTTTAAGGTATTGAAAGGTTCGTAAGCCATATCGATCTATTATAATAAAGTACGTGGATCAGTTACGTGTCCTGTTACAGCAGCTGCAGCAGCGACTAATGGTGAGGCGAGTAGGGTACGAGCACCAGGCCCTTGTCTACCTTCAAAATTTCTGTTTGATGTGCTCACAGCGTATTTGCCTGCCGGAATTTTATCTTCATTCATGGCCAAACAAGCAGAACATCCTGGCTCTCTAAGGGTAAAACCAGCTTCTTCAAAAATATCCAGTAGACCTTCTTCCTTAATTGATTGAGCGACTAAATGTGATCCAGGGACCAACCAGGCAGTTACGTGATCTGCTTTTTTTCTTCCTTTAACAATGCTGGCAAAAGCCCTAAAATCTTCAATGCGGCCATTGGTGCAACTACCGATAAATACGTAGTCTACTTTTTTACCCAGCATGGCATCACCTTCATTAAAATCCATATATCCTAAGGATTTTTTATACGTAGCTACCCCGCCGTCTAGGCTCTGTGCCAACGGAATGTGTTGGCTGATCCCCAATCCCATTCCTGGATTGGTTCCATAAGTGATCATCGGCTCTATTTGATTCCCATCAAAGGTGTATTCTTTATCAAAAGAAGCTTGTTCATCGGAATACAATGTTGACCAATAATTCATGGCCTTGTCAAAATCTTGACCTTTAGGGGCAAATTCTCTGCCTGATACGTAATCAAATGTTTTTTGGTCTGGGGCAATCATTCCACCGCGAGCTCCCATCTCAATACTTAAATTACATACAGTCATTCGTCCCTCCATGCTCATTTCAGAAAATACCGGTCCTGCATACTCAACAAAATAACCGGTAGCTCCAGAGGTAGATAATTGACTGATGATGTATAAAGCTACATCTTTAGGAGTAACTCCTTTTTGCAAAGACCCAGTAATGTTGATGCGCATACTTTTGGGTTTGGGCTGCATGATACATTGAGTGGACAAGACCATTTCAACCTCAGAAGTTCCAATTCCAAAAGCTATGGCACCAAAAGCACCGTGGGTGGAAGTATGTGAATCACCACAAACTATGGTAGCCCCTGGTAACGTGATCCCATATTCAGGTCCAACCACGTGGACAATTCCATTTTTCTGGTGACCTAAACCCCAATAACTGATTCCGTGTTCACGGGCGTTTTGTTCCAACATGGCCAATTGGTTGGCGGAAAGTGGATCTTCAACAGGTAAATGTTGGTTGATGGTAGGGGTGTTGTGGTCAGCCGTGGCAAAAGTGCGCTCAGGAAATTTAACGCGAATTCCTCGCTGCTTCAAACCCAGAAAGGCTACCGGGCTGGTTACTTCATGTACCATGTGTCTGTCGATAAACAGGACATCCGGACCATTTTCTATGGAGTGGACTACATGCGCGTCCCATACTTTATCAAAAAGTGTTTTGGCCATAATCTATGAGTAAAATTTGTTTGATGGACGTAAAAATAAGTGCACATCCAAAGTCTGTAAAAGTAAAAAATGATTGACCAATTAAAGTCTCAAACACCTAAAAATTACGACGTTCAACTGATGTAATTCCAGATATTTTTGTGTCGAAGTACGGCTTCAAACGCTTTTTTTAACACGAGGTGTTCTGTTTGTGATAAAGTAGGGTCTGTTTGTAGAATACTTATAGCTTCTTTTCTAGCCAAACTCAGTAGTTCCTGATCTTTAGTCAGATCAGCTATTTTTAATTGAAGTACCCCACTTTGCTGGGTACCCATTAAATCCCCAGGACCCCTAAGCTTTAAATCAACCTCGGACAGGGCAAATCCATCGTTAGTTTGTGTCATGGTGTGTAATCTAAGCTTGGCATCCTCGCTGATTTGGTCTGCAGACATCAAGATGCAGTAGCTTTGTTCAGCACCCCTTCCAACGCGTCCCCTGAGTTGGTGTAATTGCGAAAGCCCAAATCGCTCTGCGCTTTCGATCACCATAACTGAAGCATTAGGGACATTGACACCAACTTCGATAACTGTTGTAGCCACCATAATCTGTGAAATCCCTCGAACAAAACGATCCATTTCAATGGCTTTGTCATCAGATTTCATTTGACCATGCACGATAGATACTTGGTACTCTGGCATCGGAAATTCTCGAGTAATCGACTCATATCCATCCATGAGGTCTTTATAATCCATGGCTTGAGACTCATTGATTAGCGGATAGACAATGTATACTTGTCGCCCCAATGCGATCTGTTGTTTTATAAAACCAAACACCTTCAATCTATGTGCGTCTGTGCGCCATACGGTCTTAATTTCTTGACGCCCAGGAGGAAGCTCATCGATTACCGAAATATCCAGATCACCGTATAGACTCATGGCCAATGTTCTGGGTATGGGCGTAGCCGTCATCACCAAAACATGAGGAGGTATATCATTCTTATGCCAAAGTTTTGCTCGTTGGGCTACGCCAAATCGGTGTTGTTCATCGATAACAGCCAAGCCTAGATGGTGAAAAATCACCGTATCCTCAAACAAGGCATGAGTTCCCACTAACACATGAATATTGCCTTCTTTTAAATCCGCTAACAAATTTGTGCGCTCTTTATTTTTTACTGACCCAGTCAATAGCGCTACCCTTAAACCCACAGGCGCCAATAAATCGCTAATCCCTCTGAAATGTTGTTGGGCCAATATTTCTGTAGGCGCTACCAAACACGATTGAAAACCATTGTCTACGGCCATCAAAAAGCAGAGTACTGCGACCATGGTTTTTCCTGATCCCACATCTCCTTGAAGCAATCTATTCATTTGGGCATTACTTCCCAGATCTGACCTGATTTCTTTAACAACCCGTTTTTGCGCATTGGTCAGTTCAAAAGGCAAATGATGCTGATAAAACTCATTGAAGTATCTTCCTACTTGACTAAATGGGTAGCCTTTTACCTTGCTGCGTCTAATCGCTTTGTTGCGCAATAACTGTAGTTGAATAAAAAAAAGCTCTTCAAATTTGAGTCTTTTTTGGGCTTGTGCCAGCAGATTCAAGTTTTTCGGAAAATGAATGTGGAATAATGCTTGGGGTAAACCGATAAACCCGTGGCGCTCTATCAACGAATTCGGCAGCGTTTCCTCTAAGTGTTTTCCATACTGAAGCAGAAGTTCCATCACCCAACCTCCCATTATTTTTTGGCTGATTTGTGCTGTTTGAAGGCGCTCACTACTCGGATAAATCGGTCTGATTGACGCAGTAAATTGCGCCTTTTCTGGGGGGTAAACCTCCATGTCTGGATGAGGCATTGAATAACTTGAACCAAAGCGCTGTACTTTGCCAAAGACACTGTACTGTTGTCCGATCTTCAAATTTTGTCTCAACCATTTAGTTCCTTTAAACCAAACTAATTCCATACTGCCGGTTTCATCGGAAAAATGCCCCACAAGTCTTGAACCTCTTTTTTGGGGAACCTCTTCGAGATTTACTAAGGTACCTTTGATCTGGATTTCAGCCAGATTAGGTTGAAGCTGTGCTATAGTCACCCATTGGGTTTTATCGACATAGCGAAATGGAAAAAAATGAAGGAGATCAACAAAAGTATGTAAACCAAATACCTCAGCCATTATTTTGGCTCTCTGAGGCCCAACACCTTTGAGGTATACCAGGGGCGTTTGGAAAATTTGACTGGAAGGATTCACCCCACTAAGGTACAAATTCTCGCGATTTGGGGTTTGTGATTTACCCCAAAGAACGTACATTTAGGCTATGAGGGCATTGGTTATTTCGGGTGGTGGAAGCAAGGGAGCATTTGCTGGAGGTGTTGCCCAATACCTGATCCAAGAGCAGGGTAGGAGTTATGATTTATTGGTGGGAACGTCAACGGGAAGCCTTCTTTTACCACACTTGGCACTTGGGCAAATAGACAAATTACACCATATATACACCCATATTCAACAAAGCGATATCTTCAGTATTCATCCGTTCAGGGTGCGCAAAAAAGGCGATCGATCTTATGTATCTATTAATTACTTGACTACCCTATATCAATTCTTAAGAAGACGCAGGACTTTTGGGGAAAGTCACGCACTGAGAAGAACCATCGAAAAAAACTTTTCTTCACAAGATTTTGATCAATTAAAGACCCATGGACCAGAAATTGTCGTCACCGCTGCCAATCTTTCCAAATACAGAATTGAGTACAAAGCACTGAGTGAATACACTTATCAAGAGTTTATGGATTGGATTTGGATATCAGCCAATTATGTTCCTTTCATGTCTTTGGTTCAAAAAAACGGATACGATTACGGTGATGGCGGATTAGGGAATTTAATCCCTATTCAAGAAGCCATAAGGCGAGGAGCTACCGAGATTGATGTCGTGATTCTTGAGTCTGAACACATGAATAAGACCAAAGTTTTAGGCTACAATCCATTTTCTTTGATGATTCACATGTTTGGATTTATGGTAGATCAAATTAAAGCCCACGATATTTCTGAGGGAATTGTCATGGCCAAACACCATGGCGTGGTCCTACACCTGTACTATACACCTACGAAACTCACAGAAAATGCGCTCATATTTGATCGACAACAAATGACTCAATGGTGGGAGCAAGGTCGTGCATATGCTCAGAAAAAATTTCAAAACCACAGTTCTCCTCTCAAAGCTAGAAGTACCAAAAAAGAAAAAGGCAAACCATAACTGATTTGCCTTTAGCTCGTTCTTGTGGTTGACTATTGACTTAGGTAGTCCAAACTTATTTCAGTCATCGCCTTGACACCCAGTAATAGTCCAGATTCATCTATTTTAAAATCTGGTGTGTGGTGCGGATACGATCCTGTACTTCCAGGAGTCATACCACCCAAAAAGAAATAGAATCCAGGCACTTGTTCTTGGAAATAGGAGAAATCTTCTGCACCCGTAGTCGCTTTGGACAAAACAACCTGATCTTTACCCGCCACTCGTTCAAGTGTTGGTAGCAATTCATTCACTAAATTAGGTTCATTATTCGTTATGGACGTTGAGTTTTGGATGTCCAATTCAGCAGTACCCCCATAAGCTGCTGCGATTCCTTCAGCCAACTCTTTCATGCGTTGGTTGATATGTTTTTGCATCCCAAAGTCTAAAGTGCGCACGGTACCAATAAGTTCACAAGATTCAGGAATAATATTGAAGCGAACACCAGCCGTTATTTTTCCTACTGATATGACCGCTGCTTCATTGGTTAAATCACTTTCTCTCGAAATAATGGTTTGGTAGGCATCAATTATTTTAGCTGCTATCACTATTGGGTCGACACCAGCCCATGGTTGTGAACCATGAGTTTGCTTTCCGTTGATTTTAAGCACAAACCGTTGTGCAGCAGCCATAGTTCCTCCTGGTTTATAGCGAATCATCCCTACAGGAGTTTGCGAATTAATGTGGAGCCCCACGATGATATCAACATCAGGATTTTTTAAAACACCTTCTTTGACCATTTCAAGTGCGCCCCCAACTTCACCTGGTGGTGGTCCTTCTTCAGCAGGTTGAAAAATAAACTTTATCGTTCCATAGATCTGATCGCGATGCTTGCTCAGCAGTTCGGCAGCCCCCATTAAAATTGCGGTATGGGTATCGTGACCACAGGCGTGCATCACACCAACTGGTGTGTCTAAGAATGTAGATTTAACGGTTGACTTGAAGGGTAAGTCGTTTCTTTCCTCAACTGGGAGCGCGTCGATATCAGCCCTCAAGGCCAAAACCTTTCCCGGGTGATTTCCCTTTAAAATTCCAACAACTCCTGTTTTGGCTACCCCGGTTTCTACTTCAAGCCCCAAAGATTTTAGGTGTTTGGCAATCACTTCTGCCGTTTTGAATTCTCGATTTGACAGTTCTGGATTTTGGTGAAAATGCCTACGCCAATCAATGACTTTTTGCTCAATTTCAGCATAACTTTGTTCGGATAAATGATTGCTCTGAGACCATCCGTACAAGGAAGAGAATAGCGCAAATCCCAAAAGATACTTTTTCATAAAAATTAATTTGTTGTTGAAATGTACGAAATATGATTTGTATAGAAAGTTCTGTTTATAATTAATGAACTATTCGTTTTTTGTTGGCCTTGATAATGGCTAATTTTACAGCTAATTCCTGGTGTTTTGGAAAACTATATAGACGAACTAAATACAGCTCAAAAAGAGGCAGTTCTGCACAAAACTGGCCCATTGATGGTGATTGCTGGAGCAGGTTCAGGTAAAACTCGTGTACTTACTTTTCGGATGGCGCATTTGATGCAACAGGGAGTAGACGCGTTTAATATATTGGCCTTGACCTTTACCAACAAAGCCGCCAGAGAAATGAAGCACCGTATAGCGACTTTGGTAGGTGCCTCTGAAGCCAAAAACCTTTGGATGGGTACCTTTCACTCAGTTTTTGCCAAACTATTGCGCGTTGAAGGACATCGATTGGGTTATCCGAATAATTTTACCATCTACGACACACAGGATTCGCAGCGTCTCATTTCATCCATTATCAAAGAAATGGGTCTGGATACTGAGTTATATAAGTACAAACAGATTCAGAACCGAATATCCTCCTATAAAAATAGTCTGATAACCGTTAAAGCATATTTCAACAATCCCGAGCTTATGGAATCGGACGCCATGGCCAAAAGACCAAGACTAGGGGAGATCTATCAGAATTATGTAGAGCGATGTTTTAGGGCTGGAGCTATGGACTTTGATGACTTATTGCTCAAAACCAATGAGTTGTTGACTCGATTTCCTGATGTTTTAGCTAGATATCAGGATCGTTTTAAGTACATATTGGTCGATGAGTACCAAGACACAAATCATTCCCAATACTTGATTGTCAAAGCTCTAGCAGATCGGTATCAAAATATTTGTGTCGTTGGTGATGACGCCCAAAGTATTTATTCATTTCGCGGAGCAAACATCAGCAACATACTAAACTTTCAAAAGGATTACGACGGCGTTGCCATGTATCGTTTGGAACAAAATTATCGATCCACCCAGACCATTGTTGAAGCGGCCAATACCGTCATTTCACACAACAAAAATCAAATAGACAAAAAGGTTTGGACGGACAATGACCTCGGACAACCCATTACCGTACACAGAAGTCCTACTGATGCTGAGGAGGGTAGATTTGTAGCTTCTTCCATATGGGAAACGCAACATCAGGAACACAAAAAACCAAGTGATTTTGCCGTGCTTTACCGAACTAATGCTCAATCCAGAGCGATTGAAGACGCATTGCGCAAAAGAGACATACCCTATAAAATCTTTGGAGGTCTTTCGTTTTATCAACGAAAAGAAATCAAGGATGTATTGGCCTATTTAAGGCTTATTGTCAATCCCCAAGATGAGGAAGCACTCAAAAGGATCATCAATTTTCCCGCCCGAGGTATTGGTGAGGCAACTATAGACAAGTTGACCCTAGCCGCTGACCAACAACAAATCTCTCTGTTTGAAGTGTTGACTCGTTTAGATCAAGGGTTGCTTGCAGTACATGGAGGTACACGTAACAAACTAGAAGAATTTGCCCGGATGATTCAGAGTTTTCAAGTGTTAGAAAAACAATTGGATGCTTTTGAGTTAGCCGCTCAGGTAGTCAAGAAATCGGGACTTCTACTCGAGTTTAAAAAAGATGGCACACCTGAAGGGGTGGCCAAAATGGAAAATATCGAGGAGCTGCTCAACGGTATTAAAGACTTTGTCGAAGGCCAACAAGAGATTGCTGATGCACGTGGTGCACTATCAGAATTCTTGGAAGATGTTGCGCTAGCGACTGATATGGATCGTGATATGGATGGGGAAGACCGCGTGGCGCTTATGACGATTCACTTGGCCAAAGGTTTGGAGTTTCCCGTGGTTTACATCGTTGGTCTTGAGGAGGACCTATTTCCATCTGCCATGAGTATGAACACTCGATCAGAATTGGAAGAAGAGCGAAGGTTGTTTTATGTAGCACTCACTAGAGCGGAACAAAAGGCTTATCTCACTTATGCACAAACCAGATATCGATGGGGAAAACTAGTCGATGCTGAGCCAAGTAGATTTATTGAAGAAATAGATGAGAAGTATCTAGAACATACCGTTCCATTAACTGGTTATCGCTACAAATCAATTATCGATAAAGATATTTTTGGCGAAGTAGACACCAGCAAATTACGCACACAGAAGCCTGTGTCTGGTATACCACCCAAACAAAACCAACCCACTTCAGCACAGTTACAAAAACTCAGGAAAATAAAGCCAGATATCGGCATACCCGTGGACAGAGGAAATGCATTATCCTTAAATCTCCAAGAGGGACAGTGGGTAGACCATCCTAGATTCGGTAGAGGGGTAGTAAAATCTTTAGAAGGATTGGGCAATGACATGAAGGCTGATATAGACTTTGAACATGGGGGGGCAAAAAAACTATTACTCCGATTTGCTCAATTGACTAAACTGGACAACCATGGCTGAATTCCTAAAAATTTATCCGGAAAACCCCCAAGAACGGTTGATTGAAAAGGCAGTTCAGCTCATCAAACAAGGAGGTATCGTCATTTTTCCCTCCGATACTGTATACGCGATAGGTTGCGACCTAACCCAAGTAAAAGCACTAGAAAAACTAGCCAAAATACAAGGTATTAAGCTCAACAAAGCGCATTGGTCATTTGTTTGTGCCGATCTGAGTCATTTATCCGATTATACCAAACCCATGGATACGGCTACATTTAAGCGGTTAAAGAAATACTTACCTGGGCCATATACATTTGTGTTAGAGGCCAACAATAAATTGCCGAAATCATTTGATCACCGAAAAACGGTAGGGATTAGAGTACCCAATCATCCCATTCCCAGGCTTTTAGTTGAGCGCTTAGGCAATCCTTTAGTATCTACTTCGATCTATGATCCAGATACCATTTTGGAGTATACTACGGACCCCGAACTTATTTTTGAACGTTGGTCAACGCGAATTGATGTGATGATTGACAGTGGTTATGGAGACAATCAAGCCTCCACAGTTGTCGATTTAACAGGTCATGAGCCTGTAATCTTACGACAAGGCAAGGGAGAATTTATCGAATAAAAAAGGCGTCCATTTGGACGCCTTTAGAAATTAAGATAAGGTTGATTACTTGATCGCTGGATCTTTCATTCCTTCTTCAATCATGCTGTAGAATTGATCAATTTTAGGAAGTACCACAATGCGGGTTCTTCTGTTTTTTGCCAGATCAGTGCTCGATACGGGAACATACTGTGAGCGTCCAGCAGCTGTCATACGCTTAGGATCAACATTGAACTCTTTTTGTAAAATTCGAACTACTGAAGTAGCGCGTTTTACACTTAGATCCCAGTTGTCCAATAAATCACCTCTGGTGAATGCGCGATCATCGGTATGGCCTTCTACCATAAATTCAAAGTCTGGTTTGTTGTTGACTACTTTGGCAACCTTACCTAAAACTTCTTTCGCTTTAGGAGTTACTGTGTAGCTTCCGGTGTTGAACAACAATTTGTCTGAGATAGAAACAAAAACCACACCTTTTTCAACGTCGATTTGGATATCCTCATCATCTAAGTTACCCAAAACACCTTTAAGGCTTTGTACCAACGCAAGATTAACTGAATCTCTGCGGGTAATCGCTTGATTTAACCTTTTGATGGTTAAATCTTTTTCTTTTAAACTCTCCAAAGAACGCTCAAGATTTTCAGCACCTTTAGTAGTTAACGTGGTTAGGTTACCCAGATTGTTGATCAAATCAGCATTGCTTGATTTCAAGTAAGCATTCTGCTCTTCCAACAACTTTAAACGGGCTGTGTCTTCTAGGCAGCTGTTTAATTTTACTGTGGCATTGTCAAGCAAACTCTGAGTTTCTTTCTGTTTAGATTCTAGTTCTGCGTATTTTTTTTGAGGGACGCAGGAGAAGAGCAATGAAGCTCCCATTAACCCTACAAGCATTTTTTTCATAGCTGTTAAATTTGATTCAAAAATACAATTTTCGCAATCACTTGGTTAGGGGATTCGTTAATCTTTTCTTAATTCAGAAAAGATTTTTTTACCGCGTATAAAATAGGAAAATACAATAGATAACTGACTGAATGTCAACGTATCACTCCCGGAGAATTTTCTTTTAGCACAAATGCTTGTCAGGTGTCTATAAAAGCTCATGTGCGCCCAGAAAACAGCTTGGGTATGTCTAGGCTTACCTTGAAATAAGAAAAGAAGTCCAGCAATTCCATCCAAAGGTAAACGAATCAACACACTGAGTAGCGCCCTTGATGGTTTGTGATTTTTGACAAGCGAGTACAATGAATTTCTAAAATTCAAAAAAGTTTTTTTGGGATTCATGTTGCTCAAAGTCGAGCCTCCTAAGTGGTATACATGTGTGCCTCCCAAGGCCATAACGCGATAACCGTGTTTTTGTGCCCGCCAACACAAATCTACCTCCTCTTGATGGGCAAAATAGAATTCATCAAATCCACCGAGTTCATGGTATACAGAACTTCTGATAAAGAAACA
>JALQVG010000089.1 GCA_023260435.1 Flavobacteriaceae bacterium
TGCGCTGGCGATAGAGCCAAGGCTGCTAGACCGGACGCCCCAATTTTTCTAGCTACTGCAGGAGCAATCACTGCAGGAGCCAGTCCAATACTCAATTCTGAAAGTTTGATCAAGGTATGCTCGCTGGCAATCACGTAGTCACAGGCCGCTAAAATCCCAACACCTCCACCTACGGCTTTACCTTGAACTCTGCCCAATACAGGGTGGTTACATCGCGCCATCGCCAAGATCAATCGCGCAAATCCACCAAAAAATTTTTCAGCGTTTTGAGAATTATTTAACGCCAGGACTTCTTCCAAATGGGCGCCAGCGCAAAAAGTAGTTCCCGAAGAACTCAGCACGACCCAGCCGATATCCATTCGATCAGCTAGGGAATCAAAAGCAGCACACAGTTGATCGAGCATGGAGGAGGTACAGGCGTTTCCTGAGGGATGTTCAAACTGAATCCAAGCAGTTTGATGTTCAATAGTTAGTCGCACCGAACCGGAGCTTTGTACAGCTGTCATAGAAGAGCCTTTTCGTAAATTTAGGAGATTTGGGCCAGCGGCAAAAATTTAGCTTTGTATTTCAGCCAAAGTGCGGTCGCTCGAATACCCATCCAAACAATGAATCCGACCCAGATACCCGATAGTCCCCACTCCATGTATTGAGCGAGCAAGACAAAGGGCACAAATCCGCCAAAAGACGCGATGAGCAGGATGTTGCGCAGGTACTTCATTTCGCCCAAACCTTTAAACAACGCATCCAACACAAAGGCAACGGCGTTGATGGGCATGCCGATGAGCACGATCCAAAACACGCCCCAAAAAGCTTCTAGCACAGGGAGGTCCTCGGAAAATAAATAACCAAGAGGGTAGTAAGCCAACCAACCAACCAGCATCAACAGGGCAGCCACGCCCCATCCATAATACACACATTTACGGGTGAGCACCCAAAGGGTCTTGTAGTTTTCCTGTCCGAGCAGTTTTCCTCCGAGGATATTGGCTGAGGTGCCGTAGCCATCGATCAAGAAGGCGGCAAATAACCACAGATTCAGCGCTATAGTATGTGCCCCAACAGCGGCAGGACCCAGTCCCGTGGCTTGACGCACAGAAATGATCAGCGTCGTGTTAAGCGCTACCGATCGAACAAATAGGTTTAAGGTCATGGAGATCAATCGCTTCAATTCGGGATGTGGCCGCCCAATCCAGCGGAGCGGTATCGGTGTTTTGGCTCCCAAGAGCACCACGGCGATCAAGGCCATGATCACTTGGGTAAATAAACTCGCCCAACCGGCACCATCAAGCCCCATAGCGGGAATCCACTCGCCCCAACCGAAAACAAGAAAATAATCCGCCACTGCGTTGATCACCGCCCCACTTAGGGCAATGGCCATAGGCCAAAGAGTGTTTTGTAACCCCCTAAAGGTGCCAAAAATTGAAAAGGTCAGCAAAGTCAGGGGAACTCCCCAGACCCTAATTTTGAAGTAAGAAACACAGAATCCAATCAAGGAGTCTGTCGCGTTGAGCAGACGAAACACTGGCTCCATAAAGGCGAGTCCCAGTGCAACTAGCACAAAACTAGCTCCTACACTAATGATGATGGCCTGGGCAGGCAGGGTGCGTATTTCTTCCAGTTTGCCTTTGCCCACATACTGAGCCACCAGAGAAGAAATCGAGCTTTGGGTTTGTCCAAGCACCCAGGTCAACATGCCCAGAAAGGAACTGACGATACCAGCGGCAGCCAAAGACTCAACAGCGTTTACGGGGATGTTTCCCACCATAGCCGTATCCGTCAACGAAATTAGGGGTTCCACGATGCCCGTAGCCATGGCGGGAAAGGCAAGAGGATGAATTCTTTTTAAGGTGGCGGTATCAAGGCGCATATAGCGTGCTTCAGGTTGTTGGATCAGCCGTAAAAATCGTCCTTATTCCTTAAAAAATAGCGAGAATAACCAAAAAAAGTATTTTCTTTGTACCCGCTTTGGGGGATTAGCTCAGCTGGCTAGAGCGCTTGCATGGCATGCAAGAGGTCATCGGTTCGACTCCGATATTCTCCACAAAAAACCCGAACATTTGTTCGGGTTTTTTTATGGCGTAAAATCACGAGCTATTGATCCTCTATCTCTTTTTGAACAAAAGGCTGCTTGGGATCTAACAACTCGAGCACCAAGCTTGAAAGTTGTTTTTTAAAGGCATCTAGCAAAGGATCATCCAACAGTGTTTGAGGAGGCTTCTGACTTTTATCCGCAAACCCCATTACCCCATCTTTGCAGTTTTTAAAACTAAAAATACCAGCGGTGATTGGCCCTTGAAGCGATGGATGGTTTTGGGAGAGCAAACCGTAGAACAGTAGCTGAAAGGCTTTTTCTTTTCCCGTACCCGACAACAACTGGTCCCAAGAACTCAAAGTAACCTCACTAGGTATAACCCGACCAGTTTTGTAGTCGATGATGCGCAGCACACCGTTAAGTCGATCAATCCGATCTATTTTTCCGTAGAGCGCTAATGGGAAATCTATCCCAGGTAGACTCAGTGACTGGGTATAGGTTTCTTCTAGCGATACAATTTCCAACGACCCTTGTTGGGCAAGCTCAAGATCATAATCAACCAGATTTTCCACGGATTTGATCAACACAGATAGGGCAAGAGCATTGCGTCCCGTTGTGTTTTCAGGGTCTTCCTGTTTTTCTTTAAACTGCGCGCGCACCACAGTCGCTATCTTTTGCTTAACCTCGGTCAATGCCTCAGGACTACAGACTTTACCCACTAAAGGGGTATATAATTCATAGAGGCTGTCATGGACGATGTTGCCAAATACCCGGTGGCTGATTTGCCCATCAAAGGGATTAGGCTCCTCAATTTTTAAGACGTATTTCCGATAAAAATCCAAAGGGTTTCGCAGGTAAGCCATCAAAGCAGAAGCGGAGATTTTAGCGGATAAGTGTTCCTTGATCACCGAGATCACCTCTGGAGTTTTTTGGACAGTCAAGGGGTTGTTTGGATGAAAATCGCTGTTGGGAGATACGGGAAGTTCCACACATTTTTTCCGAGTGAGTTCATCAGCGAGCAATTGGTGAATCCAACGACTCTTTTCTCCACCGGCCAATACATCTGGTGCTGTGTTGTAGGTGAGGTAAACTTTTTTGGCGCGTTGTAGCAGTCTGTAAAAGTGATAGGTATACACCGCGTCCTTTTCCTTAAATGTCGGGAGGCCAAAAGCTTTTTTTAACGCATACGGCAGGTGTGAATTCGTTGTGCGACCGGCCGGCAAGAGGCCTTCGTTCACATGCGTAATAACGACTTGCTCAAAGTCTAAATTTCTGCTCTCCAACATACCCATTACCTGGAGCCCCACTAAGGCGTCTCCTTGAAAATTGAGTTGCCTTTGGGCCAGCAATTGATCAAAGAGGTATTGAAGAGACTTGGGTTGGTCGACAAAGGAATATTGGCACGCGATGCGGCTCAGTTCTTGCCATACCTCGTGTACATGCCATAGAACGGATCCAGCTGTAGGATCATCGGATAGTGAATTGTGTTCCAGCAACCGTTCAGTAAATCCTTGCTGTCGAGCAATAAATTCGAGGGGGGCATGACACCACCCGTCAAAATATTTTTCCCAAAGCCCACTGGCTTCAGGAATAGCGCGCATCAACGCGTCTAAATTCCAGTAAGTTTTTGTTTGGTGGATGATACGCT
Source organism: Flavobacteriaceae bacterium (assembly GCA_023260435.1). GTDB lineage: Bacteria > Bacteroidota > Bacteroidia > Flavobacteriales > Flavobacteriaceae > MAG-120531. The sequence continues at coordinate 3,678 of JALQVG010000089.1, forward strand.
CCCGGAATAACGCCAAGAAACCTGGGAGCTGAGCCTCCCAAAAAGGTGTCAACAAGGGATGGGTAACCAGGGCGACTAGATCAGGCTTGTGGATCGGGCTGTCATTACCTCTGGAACCCAGCGTCCAAACCAGTCGCCACAGAGATGCCATCAAGCTGGAGGGAACCGGAAAACCCATGGTAATGTTGGCAGTCGCCTCTTCAGGAAGTGCGTGAATTAAGGGGTTTAAAGCTGTTTCATCCCCCAGGATAACGGCTGTTTTGTTGCGCTCATCCTCCGATAGTGCGCGTAGTAATTGACCGCAATACTGCATTTGGGCAACAGTTTTGGGAATACCGATCAGCTGAATCTTTTGGGAGGTTTGTCCATAGGATTCAGGCCCTAAAAAAGGGTGATTTTGGTAGTACGGCCATTGTTTGTATAGGCGCATAAAGTGACCAGCGTCATGTACAGGATCATTGAGGTAGTGCAGATCGATATCCCAATAAGCGGTAGCCCTGCCTGAATCCAGCATTTTTTGGAAAATAACCTCTTCCGCCTTGTTGAGTGCGTTAAATCCAATAAACACCCATTTTTTATCGGAATGATCTTTTAGGTACTCATCGATTTTTTCACTCGCCCTTCGGTATAAGAGCCCTTGATGTGCCCATCCTTTGGCAGAAATCCGCTCCTCAAACGCTTGGTAAAGCGGGTAAAGCATTTGCCAAAAAGCCATGTAGTTACCCACCATGGGTGTGGTGTGTTCTTCCTGCGACCAATGATTGAGTTCTTGCAGGTAATTTAGGTCACTCATCAAGGTTTTTGCAGGAATGAGGTAGCGATCTATTTCCTCAAAATCACCCAATAAAGTTGGACCCCAGCCCAAAAAAACCTGAAAAGAATCGTGATTTTCCAGAGCCAAAGAGCGATAAGCCTCGTAAAGCTCCAGTAGGAGCGCCGTATTTCCAGGATGGTGTTTTTGAGCGAGTTCTGCCACAAACGGCTCAATACTCCAAATTTCAGGCGCGAGTAAGGGCGTGTTGACTCGGCCCAACAACTGTTCCCCTAAGGCCCAGCCCGCACGTTTACTGGGAAGTACAAACACATAATCAGACAACCCCCGACCAAGGGGCGCGTAACGATCGGCTATATCACTTAAAAAGGACCTCAAGAAGAAGTTAAATGATGTTCAAGGATTGCCCGACAATTTTAAATGCTTCAAGAGCGCTATCTAACTCCTCTCGGCTCAAGGCCGCAGATAGTTGAACCCGGATTCTGGCCTTTCCTTTAGGCACTACAGGATAGAAAAACCCGATGACGTATACGCCGTGTTCCATCAAACGAGTCGCCATTTCTTGGGCCAGAGTTGCTTCGTACAGCATAATCGGAATAATAGCGGCCTCACCCTCAATTATATCAAACCCCAATGCCTTAATGCCCGCTCTGAAATAGGCAGTGTTGTCCATTAATCGGTCTCTGTAGGAGGTGTCTTTGTCGATCAGCTCAAATACTTTAATCGATGCACCGACAATCGATGGGGCCAATGAGTTTGAAAACAAATAAGGTCTCGAGCGTTGACGGAGCATTTCAATAATAGGTTTGCTGGCCGTGGTGTATCCACCCATTGCACCACCTAAGGCTTTACCCAGTGTCCCCGTAATGATGTCGACTCTGCCTAAGACTCCTTTGGCTTCTAGCGACCCGCGTCCCCGGGTACCCAGAAATCCTGCGGCATGGCATTCATCGACCATGACTAGCGCATCGTATTGATCGGCCAAATCGCATATGCCATCTAATGGAGCCACCAATCCATCCATAGAAAACACCCCATCAGTGACTATAAGTATGTTTTTTGCGCCTTGAGCTCTGGCTTCTTTCAGTTGAGTTTCTAGGTCGGCTAAATCTCCATTGGCATAGCGATAACGCTGAGCTTTACACAACCTAATGCCATCGATGATTGATGCGTGGTTTAGCGCATCGGAGATAATGGCGTCTTCTGCGCCCAAGAGAGGTTCAAAAACACCTCCATTGGCATCAAAAGCAGCTGCGTAAAGAATGGTGTCTTCCGTGCCATAAAAATCGGCGATTTTTTGCTCTAAAGTTTTGTGTAAGTCTTGAGTGCCACAAATAAAACGCACCGAAGACATCCCAAACCCATGAGTATCCAAGGCGTCTTTGGCTGCTTGGATCACCTCGGGATGAGAGGAAAGTCCCAAATAGTTGTTGGCACAGAGATTAATCAAATGTTGACCGGTATTGAGGTCAACAACAGATCCCTGTGGACCCGTAATAATTCGTTCTTTTTTAAACAAACCTTCCGCGGCTATAGCGTCGAGTTCTTGTTGCATTTTTTGGTTAAATGTCGTGTTCATCAATAAGGGTGTTTTGGACCGCAACTACGTTTATAGATCCGGGTTGAACATAAATAATGAGCGCCTCTTCTATAGTGTACCCCATATGGCTCAGCGCTTGCGCATAGTGGGTTACTTGTTGTTCGTGTTCTATTTTGGGCGTGCCTGTTTTGTAATCAAGCACCCAAACCCGATGATCTGGCCCAAAGACCAATCGATCGGGGCGAAGCACTTCTTTACCCTGATTTTGTGATACCTCTGGAGCGGCATGGGGAAGCCATAGGGTACATTCATTCTTGGCAGTTACCTCTGGGCCGTAGAGGTGCTTGAGTTGTGGGTGGGTTAAAACTAACTGAGCCATGTCGGACAAAACGTTTATTTCAGTAGGTTTTTGTTGAAGTACCCATTGGGTTTCCACCGCTTTGAGGTTATATGTTCGGTCGTAATCCTGCATGAACTCGTGAAAGAACTTACCCAGCTCTTGGGCTTTCTGTTGTCCATCCTCTTGACTCCATTTGGGATGAGGTACATAGGCCTGGGTTGTTTTTGGCGACCTTGGACTGTACCCTACAGACGTAATTTTTTCATTTACTTCAAGACCAGACGTTTCTTTGGGGACATATCGGCCGATTAAATGATCGTGTGTTGTTTCCTGCCAGCTGTTTTTGTGTTGCAAAAATTTGATGATGAGCCCAGCGATTTTTTGTGCCGAGGGGGCTCCTTTTTGGCCAATCGCTTTTTCGGCGATGAGGTAAAGCCCTTGAATGGGTCGGGTCATGGCCACGTATAAAGTGTTAAATGCGTCCAGCTCTTTTTGCGCATTGTCCAATGCCCATACCTCGGAAATAGTCTCCTCTGCCTCAGCTAGATATTTGTTTTTGGAGATGAGCAGTTGCTCAATCCCAAAGTGCTGATTGGGATCTACAGGAATCCAAAGCTTGGCCTCTTGATCTTTAATTAAAGGGTCATTCACGAAATTATAGACGACTATGGGAAATTCAAGTCCTTTGGCCTTGTGAATCGTCATTACTTGGATCGCATTGGCGTTTTCAGGAGCTTGAATGCTTAAACGATCTTTTTTGATGTCCCAATCCAAAAGAAATTGAGCGTGGTTGTTGCCGTTGGATTGTGTCCATTCATGCACATAATCCATAAAGAAAATCAAGTAAGCTGGTTGGTGATCCCCTAATCCAAAACGTTCAATAGCGTAGTGCATTCCATCAAAAATAGAACGAGATAAAAAAGCGGAAACGGACCAATTCCATGACTCTTTAAGTACTTTGTGCGGGTGTTTTGTTGCCGTACTTAAAAATTCGTGAGGCGTTTCAGTTCTTTTAAGCGCTAGATGTGCGGCCAACTCAAAAGCCAATAGTTGATTGTCTGGGGTTAAGCTCCACCGCAACAAATCAATTAAAAAACGCACATCTGGATGCTGATCCACTAAAAGTGATTCAGCAGAAACCACCGGCATCCCCAGTTCGTTGAGTAATTTCGCTGAAGCTACGGCTTGTTTGTTATTGCGTGTCAACACACAGATATCGCCATAGGAGTATCCCAGCGATAAAGCGTGCTTGATACAGTCAAGACCTTCAGCCAGAAAAGCTTGTTGGGTGTCATCAGTCTCTTGGGAGTCAATAAATCTAAATGAAACCCAACCTTCTTTTGGGTTGTGGATTTTTTGAACTACATCGTTTTCATATAAAGTCCGATACGGTTCATAGCTTAAATACTGGCTTAGGAAAGGGAATAATTCATTGTTGACGCCAACAATAGTTCCACTGCTCCGATAATTCGTGTTCAGGGACTTAACTGCTGGTTTAGCCAAAAAGGGGGTAGCTTTTTGACTGGTTAGGTCAATAAGCTGATTCACATCACCGCCCCGCCAACGATATATAGATTGTTTTGGATCTCCGACCAGCAGTAAGCTTCCGGCCTCGTCGCTCCATCCCTCTTTTTGAAGGGTATGGTCGATTAATGGCACTAGATTCTCCCATTGAAGCACTGAGGTGTCTTGAAACTCGTCGATGAAAAAATGGCTGTATCGATCACCCAATCTTTCGTAGATAAATGGGGCAGGTTGATCCTTGATTTCTTGCGCAATTAACTGGTTAAATTGGCCGATGGGCAACCATTGCCTTTCGGCACATAACTGCTGGATAGCCCCCGAAATAGTTCTGATTACCGACAGTGGTAACAGATTTTTGTACTTGTTTTTTGCGAGTTCAATATCGTGGCGCGTTTGGACTAATTCTTGAACAGCTTCAGTCAGCTCGACTTTCCATGCGTTGATCAGTTCCTTTTGGCTTGACGCTGTTTTTTTGTTGTAGGGGTCCGTTTCTCCAAAATTTTCCAACCACTGAGCATCCTTAATTTTTTCCATCCCGTCTCTGGAAATTTCTTCTAGCCATTTAGGCAATGAAGAACGGGTAAAAGAGGTGTGCTCGATTCCTTTTCGGTCCATCTGAGCCAATAAAGATTTCGCTTTTTGGGCACGAGTTTCTGAGTGTTTAGTCCAATCGCTCTTCAACTGTTTTTTTAATGCTTTAAGGGCTTTTGGGTCTGCACTCTGGGCTGAATCCATTCCAGAACCATGTAGTTCTTCAAACAGCATCATGCCCACTTTTTTCAAATTTTGACTGGGATCCCAACTGGTATTGCCATCCATTTTCTCCAGGGCATAGGCGACTAAAATTTCTGTGAGTTCAGGATCGATACCGATCTGATCCATGAGCAGTTCTACCCCTTGTGTCACCAGCTCACCCGTGTCCAAGATCACTTCAAAATCAGGAGGTAACTTAAGGTCTTTTCCGAAAGTTCTCAGGATACGGTGGTTGAATTTGTCAATGGTCGATATGTCAAAAAAGGCAAAATGATGCAAAAGCTCTTTCCCTCTCTTTCTGGCCCTAGCCCTGAGCAAGGCAGGATCGATATCCAGGGTTTTCTGTACCGCATCAAAAAGATCTGTGGAACCTTTGGGTTGATGTCCGAAATCGTACAGGGCCTGTAGGATCCGCTTTTTCATCTCCCCCACCGCTTTATTGGTAAAGGTCAAGGCCAATATATTTTTAAAGGCCAATGGACGCTCATCTTCCAAAATTAGCGCTAAGTAGGATTGGGCCAAGGCAAATGTTTTGCCTGACCCAGCGGATGCACTATAAATTTGGTAGGGAGCCATCATATACCCATGCAAATTAATCAATCCAACCCATAACCTGAAGGTCATTTGGTCAAAACAGAGGGGTATTTCTTAACATTTTCATAGGGTAGGCCCCTTAAAAAATCCGTAAATTTGTACTTGAACCCAAAAATGAAAAATTATGGCTTTTGAACTACCCGCATTGGCTTATGCATATGACGCATTGGCCCCACATATGGACGCCCGCACTATGGAAATCCACCATACCAAACACCACCAAGCTTACACCACGAATTTAAATGCTGCCATCCAGGGAACTGCTCTGGAAGGAAAAACGATTGAGGAAATTTTAGGAGGTTTAGATTTAAACAACGCACCTGTGCGCAACAATGGCGGCGGGTTTTACAACCATAATTTATTTTGGTCTTGCATGAGTCCTCAGGGCGGTGGTCTACCCACTGGTGCATTAGCCCAAGCAATCGACGCTGCGTTTGGCTCGTTTGAGGCATTTAAAGACGCTTTTTCTAAAGCTGCTGCTACCCGATTCGGTTCTGGGTGGGCTTGGCTTTGTGTTCAGCCAGATGGCAGTTTAGAAGTTTGCTCAACGCCCAATCAAGATAATCCTTTGATGCCCGGTATCGGATGTGGAGGTTTCCCGATTCTAGGTTTAGATGTTTGGGAACACGCCTACTACCTAAATTACCAAAACAGACGTCCAGACTACATCAGTGCCTTTTTTGAAGTAATCAATTGGAGCTATGTAGCGGAGCGTTTAGCAACTAGAAAGTAATACTATACGCTTGATAAAAGCCCCCTGAAGCTACTGCTTCAGGGGGCTTTTTACATAGAAAAAGCCGGCGTAAGCCGGCTTTTTCATCCCAAATCTTACCATAAACTTAACCTACTTATGCTATGGTGATACAAATGTAGTGATATGTGTATAATCCACAAGGGAAATTAACTGAGTTTTCACATTGTTTTTCAGTGAGTTATTCACAAGATATGAGCAGTGACCTTTTTATTTAAAAAGGCGGGCCACAGGCCCGCCTTTTCCCCAATCTAGCCACCAGCTACCTACAAGCGCGTGGTTATTCAGCTAAATTAGTGATCGATGATACGATTGTTGCGCCGATTTGACTTACGGCCTAAAAACCAAGTTCATCAGATTGAATTTCCGATCAACGAGGGGTTTTTACGCCTATGAGTCAGAATACTAGTAAGCGCGCTCGTTTTTCCCCTCAAAAAAGTTGATGAATGCTCGATTCACCACCCTCATTCCACCAGGTGTTGGGTACTGGCCTGTAAAATACCAGTCACCTTGGTGCATAGGGATCGCTAGATGCAGATTTTCAATAGTTTGAAAAACAATTTCTACCTCAGCGCGTACTTCTTGAGGAGTCAATAGCTCTCCGATTTTACGGGATATTTCCTCTACAGTGAACGGTTCGTAAAACGCAGTAACGTGATTGATCGCCTCTTGATCAGGAAGTTCTGCTTGCGCGACACAACGGTGGTAAATCTCTTCGACCAGATTCATGGTCCCCCGTTCTTGATGCAGGGCTAGGGCCGCCTTAAAGGCAATGAAGTCCTCCAGTTTGGCCATATCAATCCCGTAACAATCCGGGTATCGGATTTGAGGGGCAGAAGAAACGACAATAATCTTTTTTGGATTAAGGCGATCAAGAATTTTTAATATGCTTTTTTTCAAGGTAGTACCGCGCACGATACTGTCATCGATGATCACCAAGTTATCAGTTGGGCGCACAGAACCGTAAGTGATGTCGTATACGTGGGCGACTAGATCATCACGGCCGCTGTCTTGGGTGATAAAGGTGCGCAGTTTTGCGTCCTTGATCGCTACTTTTTCAATGCGTGGTCTGATATCGAGAATCTCGTGGAGTTCCTCTGGGGAAAGCGAACCTTTAGCCTCCAAAATCTGTTCTTCTTTCTTTTTGTTCAGGTAGCGCTGTGCTGCGCGTACTAAACCGAAGAAGGAAGTCTCAGCGGTGTTGGGGATGTAAGAAAAGACCGTGTTTTTTAGGTCGTGGTCAATGGAATCTAAGATTTGAGGAAATAAGTATTTGCCTAGGGCTTTGCGCTCTTGATAGATTTCAAGGTCAGACCCTCTGGAAAAATAAATGCGTTCAAAAGAACAAGATTTGCGAGCTCTTGGTTCCAGGATTTCTGGCATGGACACAGATCCGCTCTTTTTTACGATCAGCGCATGGCCCGGATCGATTTCATGTACCTCGGTGAAAGGAACATTAAACACGGTCTGAATCACGGCTCTTTCTGAAGCCACTACGACTACCTCTTCATCGTGGTAGTAGAACGCAGGGCGGATACCTGAAGGATCTCTCAGCACAAAAGCATCCCCGTGGCCAATCATACCAGCCATCGCATATCCTCCATCCCAGTTTTTTGCTGCCTTTCGGAGTATTTTGGCCACATTTAATCGATCAGCAATCAGCGGGGTTGCTTCTTTTTTGGTCACCCCCTCTTGCTTGATTTTTTTGTACAGTTTGGCCACCGCATCGTCTAAGAAGTGGCCGATTTTTTCCATAACCGTTATGGTATCAGACTGTTCCTTTGGGTGCTGACCCAGGTCGACTAAGTTGTTAAACAACTCGCGAACATTGGTCATATTAAAGTTACCGGCTACAATTAAGTTGCGGTGCATCCAGTTGTTCTGTCTCAAGAAAGGATGGACGCTTTCAATGCTGTTTTTGCCAAAGGTTCCGTAGCGAACGTGTCCCAAAAGCACTTCACCAATGTATGGGATTTCGGCTTTCTGACGCGCCACATCTTGAAGAAGGCTTGGATCTTGAACTAAAGCGGTATTGATGCGCTCATTGATCTGATCAAAAATATCCATGATCGGTTGAGCTTTGGCTGAGCGAACACGACTCATAAAACGCGAGCCTGGAGGCATATCGAGCTTGATACTGGCAAATCCCGCGCCATCCTGGCCCCGGTTGTGTTGCTTTTCCATCATCAGGTACATTTTATTGACCCCGTAAAAGGCCGTACCGTATTTTTTTTGGTAGTAGTCAAGCGGCTTTAGCAGCCGAATCAAGGCAATTCCGCATTCGTGTTTGATGGCGTCACTCATGGGGCAAATATAGGGATAAGATCGTTAAGCCCCTTGTAGGGAAATATCGAATTGAGTCAGATTTTTGAATTGTTCTAAACGCTGAATTCTCTCCTGTTCATCGAGCTGCTCCAGACGCAATGTGCCGAATTTTTCTACGCAGAACGAAGCGAGGTTTGACCCTTGAATAATGGCGGTTTTTAGGTGCTCAAAAGAGTAGCTCCCTGAGGCACTGATAAACCCAGCTAGTCCACCCGCAAAGGTGTCTCCAGCACCAGTTGGATCAAAAACTTCTTCCAAAGGAAGGGCGGGCGCAAAGAAGACTTGTTGGTTATGAAAGAGCAAAGCGCCGTGCTCCCCTTTTTTGATGACCACGTATTTGGGTCCCATCTGATGAATCGCTGCCGCAGCTTTGACCAAAGAATATTGCCCGCTTAGTTGGCGCGCTTCTTCGTCGTTGATGGTGATGACATCTACCATAGAAATCACCTCGACCAGGGTGTCCCAGGTATGGTCCATCCAGAAGTTCATGGTGTCCAGGATAATCATTTTTGGTCTATTGGCCATTTGATGGATCACATCGATCTGCACTTGTGGGTGTAGATTGCCCAACATAAGCACTTCGGCTGATTTAAAGTGTTCTGGGACAACCGGTTTAAAATCGGCTAGAACGTTGAGTTCGGTCACTAAGGTGTCGCGTACATTTAGGTCGTTGTGGTAGCGTCCAGACCAGAAAAAGGTCTTTCCACCGGGAACTATTTCTATGCCGCTGAGGTCAATACCGTGCCCGGCCAGCATGTCGAGGTCTTCTTGTGGAAAGTCTTCGCCTACGACAGACACAATGCCTACTTCAGTGTTAAATCGCGATGCAGAAAGGCCGATGTAGGTAGCGGCGCCTCCTAAAATTTTGTCGGTTTGACCAAATGGGGTTTCAATGGCATCAAAGGCAACGGTGCCAACAACAAGTAATTGGGACATGGGATTGATTTAGATTTGGCCCCAAAGATAATACAAATACTCAGGATGGCATGCCTTTGTCCTGTGGCAGATTGGGCTGGTGAGAAGCCGCAACAGCTAGGGCGTCACACCGTTCGTTTTGTGGGTGCTGGTTGTGTCCTTTGATCCATTGGAATTTGACCCTAAATGGGGCGGATGCTTGAAGATAAGCTTTCCATAGATCAGGGTTTTTCTTGTCTTTAAACCCGGTTTTCACCCATTTGTCCAGCCACTTTTTTTCTACTGCATCTACGACGTATTTGGAGTCGGTATATATAAGGACATCGATGCCTGGGGTTTTTAGTTTTCCCAGTGCTTCAATCACCGCCCTGAGCTCCATTCGGTTATTGGTGGTGTATCGGTATCCACCATAAAACTCTTTTCGGTAGGTACTACCTACTTTTTCTAAAACAATGCCATATCCCCCTGGACCCGGATTGCCCCGAGCTGCACCATCGGTATAAATGTGCACGGACGGGTTAAACACCGAGGAGGCGTTCGATGGCTTTTGGGTAGTGGACATATTCTAGTTGATGAACTTTGAGAGCTATATCTTCTGGTTGGTCTTCAGGGCTCAAATTGACACGGTGCTGTTCAATCAAGGCGCCATTGTCGTACAACTCATCCACCCAGTGGATACTGATCCCTGTATGAAGTGCGCCGCTTTTTTTCACCGCCTCATGCACCTTCATGCCATACATGCCGTGGCCTCCAAAGTCAGGTAAAAGCGCTGGATGGATATTCACCAGGGCATTTGGATAGGCTTTCACCACCTCTTGGGGGATCATTTTTAGCCATCCCGCCAGTACGACAAAGTCCACATCAAGCCCTTGAAGTAGGCTGAGCAGCCATCCTTTTTGACCCAATCCTGCTGGCGAAGCATAGATCAAAGGCAAGCCTAGCGCTTTGCATCGATCAATGACCCCCGCGTGGCGGTTATTGGTCAAGACCAAGGCTATTTCAACCCCGGTATGATCCCTGAAATATTCAGCGATGTTTTGTACGTTAGACCCTGATCCTGAGGCCAAAAGAGCGATTTTACGCATGGGAAGCCTTGTTTTTACAGACAAAGTCTAAAATTACAACAGTTTTTGAAGACCAGGTCGCTTGTTTCTATCAAATTTTTTTACTTTTGCCCTCATATAAATATAAAATCCACTTATTATGTCAGACATTGCATCAAGAGTAAAGGCGATTATCGTAGATAAACTAGGCGTAGACGAAAACGAGGTTGTCGCAGAAGCAAGCTTCACTAACGACCTAGGAGCCGATTCATTGGACACTGTTGAGTTGATCATGGAATTCGAAAAAGAATTTGATATCCAAATCCCTGACGATCAAGCTGAAAACATCGCTACTGTAGGTCAAGCGATCAGCTATATCGAGCAAGCTAAGTAAGCATTCCCCTTCGGGGACCCCAAAAGCATACAATTATCCATGTAGTCTTCGCTGCATGGATAATTTTTTTTAATTTCCCCCCATCTATAATTCGTGCAAATACTATGGTATTAAAGAGAGTAGTGGTGACAGGATTAGGAGCGTTGACTCCTATTGGAAACAACCTAGAAGCATATTGGCAAGGATTGATTTCCGGAAAGAGTGGCGCAGCCCCCATCACCCATTTTGATGCATCTAAGTTCAAAACACAGTTTGCCTGTGAGTTGAAAGACTTCGACCCTTTAACGTTTTTTGACCGCAAAGAAGCCCGCAAATTAGATCGATTCACCCAGTATGCCATGGTAGCCGCCGATGAAGCGATTGCTGATGCTGGTTTTGATATGGAAAAATTGGATAAATACGGCGTTGGTGTGATCTGGGGCGCAGGGATCGGTGGTTTAGAAACCTTCCAAAACGAGTGTTTGGAGTTTGCCGCTGGAGATGGAACTCCTAGATTCAATCCGTTTTTTATTCCTAAAATGATCGCGGATATCGCTCCAGGCAATATTTCGATCAAACACGGATTTATGGGACCCAATTACACGACCGTTTCTGCCTGTGCTTCGTCGGCCAATGCGTTGATCGATGCCATGAATTACATTCGATTGGGTTATTGCAACGTTGTAGTTACTGGAGGTAGCGAGGCAGCTATTGCTATTGCTGGTGTCGGCGGGTTTAACGCCATGCAGGCACTCTCTACGCGCAACGAAGACCCAGCAACAGCCTCTCGTCCTTTTGACGCCACCCGCGATGGTTTTGTGTTGGGTGAAGGAGCTGGAGCGCTTATCCTTGAAGAGTACGAACACGCCAAAGCTCGCGGTGCTAAAATTTATGCGGAAGTAGCTGGTGGAGGGTTGTCTAGCGATGCGTACCACATTACGGCTCCTCATCCAGAAGGATTAGGGGTGGTTCGTGTTATGGAAAATTGCTTGAAAGATGCGGGCATGCAACCACATGAAGTAGACGCGATCAACACTCATGGTACTTCGACACCTCTGGGTGATGTAGCTGAACTCAAAGCGATTAGTAAAGTATTTGGGGATCATGCGCCTAAGATCAATATCAATTCAACCAAGTCTATGACGGGGCATTTGTTGGGAGCCGCTGGGGCTATTGAAGCCATTGCTTCTATTTTGTCCATGAAATACGGTATCGTACCACCCACAATCAACCACGTCAATCAGGACGAAAACATCAACCCTGAACTCAACTTAACGCTAAATAAAGCACAGAAAAGAGAAGTGCGTGTGGCGATGAGTAAT
>JALQVG010000013.1 GCA_023260435.1 Flavobacteriaceae bacterium
GCCTACAACCTAGCTGGTATGTCATTTAGCCCTGAGGACCTGGCCGAGGAAATCAAAAAACACCTCCCCGATTTTTCGATAAGCTATGCACCTGACACACGCCAAAAAATTGCAGATTCCTGGCCCAAATCCATTGACGATTCATGGGCTAGAAAAGATTGGGGGTGGAAACCTAAATACAATCTATCTCAAATGGTCAAAACTATGCTGGCACACCTAAAATAGCTACTCAGAAACCAAAGAAGCTTCTAGTCGGTATTTGATGTTTTTTTCGATGGCTTCAATCATGGAGTTGGCCACGTTGATGCCCGTAGCATTCTCAATACCTTCCAAACCTGGTGATGAATTGACTTCCAAGAGCAGTGGACCTTTGTTGGAGCGAATGATATCCACCCCAGCCACAGCCAAGTTGAACACCTTGGCCGCCTTCAAAGCGAGTTTCTTTTCTTCCGAGGTAATCTTGACCACAGAAGCTTTACCTCCTTGGTGCAAATTGGCTCGAAACTCACCGCGCTCCGCTTGACGCTGCATAGAAGCGACAATCCGCCCGCCTACTACAAAACATCTTATGTCCTGACCATTGGCCTCCTTGATAAATTCCTGGACCAAGATATTAGTCTTAACACTTTTAAACGCGTTAATGACACTTTCCGCCGCCTTGTTGGTTTCTGCAAGCACCACTCCTTTACCTTGGGTGCTTTCCAACAACTTGATAATCAGCGGAGCCCCGTTTACCATGCGGATCAAATCTTTAGTGTCCATCGGAGACTTGGCAAATCCCGTGGTAGGTATATGAATGTCGTTTTCAGAGAAAAGCTGAGAGGCAAATAGTTTATCCCTAGATTGGGTAATTGACTCTGCTGAATTTAAACAGTAAACACCCAAGTGTTTGAACTGGCGCAGTAAAGCGCACCCGTAAAAAGTTACGGAAGGTTTTATTCTAGGGATAATCGCATCAAAATCATTGAGGATATTACCCCCGCGATACCTAATCTCTGGCGAATTGGCATCGAGTTTTATGTATAAATGTTCCACATTGAGAAAGACCATTTCATGACCGCGGGCCTCACCAGCCTCCATAATTCTGCGGTTAGAATACAACGCAGGATTACTCGCCAAGAGAGCAATGCGCAATCCAGTCTTCTCTTTGATGTATGACTTATAGTGCACTCTGAGGGTTTCCTCAGAACAATCTCCCATATTAAAAGAGGCGGCTGGATTGACCAAATAACGGTCCACCAAGGCCTCTCGACCCAAAAGCATCCGATATTCCATCGTATCTCTGCTAGCCAGAGTCAGTTGGATGTCAAAAGCTTTTCCGCCCAATACGACTTGGGTTCGGATCACAAAACGCTCTTCCGCGATTCCAATGGAACTTTTGACAATCCTGCGGCTGTAGACCCGCGCTTCGCAGGGTACAGAAATGGTCATGTTGTCCTGAAGGGGATTGACTTCAAACTTTACCCAATCTTGCCCATCTTTGACAAAAGGTTTGATTTTTGAAGCTTGGATCGAGGAGGTTTTGGCCCCTGAATCTACACGTACCTTGATCGCTGGTATGTGAAGATTGGAAAGTTGGCACCATTCTTCGCTCCCCAGTAAGGTGAGTTGTTCTACAGCAACAGGCGGATTATTCCTCTTCAACTTCGTCTACTTCAGGAATTTCTGGATCCGTATCTGCATCTGCATCAAATGCATCGTCATCCTCATCAAAATTGGCCATAGACTTCTCCAGGGAAGTACTGATTTTGACCAAGTACTTGGTGTCCTCTGTAGAAACTTCAACCGCCTCAATTAACTCACCTTTGAGGTTGCGGAACGTAACTACATTAGAATCATCATACCCTTCTGGGTAAGTCTCTACCAAAAGTTTTAGGAGCTCAGGGGTGAGTTTTTTGTAATCGATGATGACACGCTTCAAATTCTTCATATTACATCTCTAGTAAATAGGCAAAGATTAATGGCGCTACTATAGTAGCATCGCTTTCTATAATAAATTTAGGGGTATTTATGTCCAATTTACCCCAGGTGATCTTTTCGTTGGGTACCGCACCTGAATACGATCCATAACTGGTTGTCGAGTCGCTGATCTGGCAAAAATAACTCCAGAATGGGGTGTCTGTGCGCTCCATATCTTGGTAGAGCATGGGCACTACACAGATAGGGAAATCTCCCGCGATTCCACCACCAATTTGGAAGAATCCAATTCCATTGTCAGAGTTTTGGGTATACCAATCTGCCAAAAAGGTCATGTACTCTATACCAGACTTCATGGTTGATGCCTTTAACTCACCTTTCAGCACGTATGAGGCAAATATATTTCCCATAGTGCTATCCTCCCATCCAGGAACGACCATCGGTAGGTTTTTCTGGGCAGCAGCATACATCCAAGAATTTTGGATGTCAATTTCGTAGTAGGGTTCGAGCACTCCAGACAACAATAGTTTATACATGAACTCGTGTGGGAAGTATCGCTCACCGGCATCTTCCGCATCCTTCCAGATTTGGTAGATGTGTTTTTGCAATCTTCTGAACGCTTCCTCTTCAGGGATACAGGTATCTGTCACTCGGTTAAGCCCTCGCTCCAACAAATCCCACTCATCTTGTGGGGTCAGGTCTCTGTAGTGGGGAACGCGCTCGTAATGTGAGTGGGCCACCAAATTCATAATGTCCTCCTCCAGGTTGGCCCCGGTGCATGAAATAATCTGCACTTTATCTTGACGAATCACCTCGGCAAATATCTTTCCAAGCTCCGCTGTACTCATGGCACCTGCCAGAGACACCAACATTTTGGACCCCTGTTCCAACTGTGCCTCATAGCCTTTTGCGGCGTCCACTAAACTGGCCGCATTAAAATGCAAGTAGTACTTGGAAATAAACTCTGAAATCGGTCCTCTATGCTTCATCTTCTTGGTGGGGTTTGAATTTTCTTACGGTATGTGTCGTGCCAAATGTAGATTCATATGGCTCATCAGCTGCTTCATTTTTAAACTTGTAAGCCAGCATTTTGTAGTACAACTTGGCGGCCAAAAACTCGGAAGGTTTAGAAGCTGCATTCGGGCATAACTCAACGATATCGAATCCTACCACATTTTTTTGTTTAAACACCTCTTTAAGCAAATTCATGGTTTCATACCACAACATCCCTCCTGGCTCAGGTGTACCTGTAGCTGGGCAAATGGATGGGTCAAAGGCATCTAAGTCAATGGTAATAAAAACATGATCGGTACAGAGGTCAACCACTTTATCCGCCCAATAATCATCCTCTGCCATTTCATGGGCAAAAAATGTTTTTTCACGGTTCATAAAATTCAACTCTACAGCATCCATAGAACGGATACCGACCTGAATCAAGTTGGTGGTTTGACTAGCTTCGTGCACCGCGCAAGCGTGGTTGCACGTAGTCCCTCCGTATGAGGGTCTAAGGTCAGCGTGTGCATCGATTTGCAACACGGTTAGATTTTCAAAACACTCGTTAAATGCGCGAATACTGCCGATTGAAATCGAGTGCTCCCCGCCGAATAAAGTAACAAACTTATTCTTTTTGATGTATGATTTAGCTGAGGCGTGAACGGCGTCTACCATCGCTTCTGGCGAGCTGTTTTCGGTCACTGCTGGAGCCAAAAAAACCCCTTGTTTGTACACCTCTTGCTCCGTTTCTATATCGTATAACTCCATGTTTTCAGAGGCGGATAAAAAGGCCTCAGGCCCTTTGTCCGCTCCCTTACCCCAGGTACTTGTACCGTCGTAAGGAACGGGAATTAAAACGATTTTTGACGTCTCTAACTGAGCGTTCTCTTCTGGAATACCCGCGTAGGTTCTACTTGTTTTCATATCCTAATATAGCCAACATTTCTTCGGCGTTTTGTTGTTCTTTAAATAGTTTGGTCACTAAATTACCTTCTTCATCCCTGTCGATTAATATATGTTTAGGGCTTGGGATCAAACAGTGTTGCAACCCACCATAACCGCCGATGGTCTCCTGATACGCACCGACATTAAAGAACCCGATAAACAAGGGTTTGTCAGACTTATACTTGGGCAGATAAATGGCATTCATATGCTGTTCACTGTTGTAGTAATCATCGCTATCGCAGGTTAATCCACCTAACAAAACCCGTTCATATTCATCGTTCCAGCGGTTGATCGGCAACATAATAAATCGCTTGTTGATCGCCCAGGTATCGGGTAATGTGGTGATAAATGATGAGTTGATCATGTACCACTTCTCTCGGTCATTTTGTTGTTTTTGATAGAGTACTTGATAGATAGCTCCACCACTTTCACCTACGGTATAGCTGCCGAATTCGGTGAATATATTGGGCATATCGATTTCTGCCTCTTCACACGCCATTTTGATTTGGTTGATGATTTCATCGACCATGTAGGCGTAATCATAGTCAAAGGCCAATGAGTTTTTAATGGGAAAACCTCCTCCGATATTGAGGCTATCCAAACTCTCGCACTCCCTTTTTAAAGCGACATAAACCTTCATACACTTCTGGAGTTCATTCCAGTAATAGGCGGTGTCATTGATGCCGGTATTGATGAAAAAGTGAAGCATTTTCAGCTCTACTTGTGGATTTGACTCAATCTGCTGTCGGTAAAAAGGCAAAATATTTCTGTAGCCAATACCTAAACGCGAGGTGTAAAACTCAAATTTGGGTTCCTCCTCAGAGGCGATGCGAATACCTACCTTAAACTTCTTTTTGATTTGGCCGGTTAACAGGGGAAGTTCCTCGTAGTTATCGAGTATGGGCACGCAATTTTTATGTCCCCCATTGATCAATTTAGCGATGTTATCAATGTATTGACTTCGCTTAAACCCATTGCAAATTACGTAGGTGTCGTTTTTGATGGATCCTGCCTCTTTCAAATTTTCCACAATATTCAGGTCAAAAGCTGAGGAGGTTTCTATGTGAATATTGTTTTTCAGCGCCTCATCCAAAACGTGCTTAAAATGGGAACTCTTGGTGCAATAGCAGTAGTAGTATTTACCCACATATTCGTGCTTTTTCATGGCTTGACTAAACCACTTTTTAGCTTGGACAATGTTCTCTGATATTTTGGGCAAATACGTAAATTTCAATGGAGAACCGTACTCGGCTACCAGACCATTAAGGTCTATACCGTGAAATTCTAACTGGTTTCCGTTTAGGGTAAATTCCTTTTGGGGGAAATAATAACTCTGATCAATAAGGTCTTTATACTGAATGTTCATCGATGATTTTTTGTACCGTGATTAAAATAATAGCTGTAACGTAATGTAATTCAGCGTATTAGATCAAAATCTGTCTGACGGTGGTAGGTACAAAAGTATACGCGCTGTACAAGCGAAAATGGAGGTCCTCCAGCGAAGTAGGCTTTACATTTTGGGTGCCTGAATCCCAGGCTGTCTGTGAAAAATACTTCGACTGATTCGCAGACCCAAAAACAAAAACAGCTGTGTTCATTCTATGCGTAATGCAAGTGCAAATGAAAAGAAAAAAATTGAAAAAGCAGCCGTTTTAAAAAAAATCAAATCGAGTTAACTGTTTTTTCACATTAAACCCACAATTAATTGACCGTCAACAACTTAACAACAAAATTATTTTACAAAGGCCACAAACCCGATTTTTCAAATAACTTAGTGCAAACAACTTACTCTTTATGGAAGGATTTTCCCTTTGGATGGCAGATGCTCTATGGCCTTTATTGTTGCGCCTTGGACTCAATTTTTTCTTTGTTATGGTATTGGTCAGAGGCGTTTATTACCGTTTCTCTAAGAACCCCATCTATGTGTTTACCTACTTGATGATTAGCACCGTAGTTTTTTTGCTCTGCTACAACCTTCAAAAGTATGAATTGGACCTGGGGTTGGCTCTGGGTTTATTTGCCGTTTTTGGCATTATTCGCTACAGGACTGATACAATCGGCATCAAGGAAATGACCTATTTATTTGTCGTTATTGGCGTATCAATTATCAATGCCCTATCGAAAAATCAATCTTCCATGATGGAACTTGTTCTGGGCAACAGTTTTATGATCATCTTGCTCTACTTGCTCGAGCGCATGATCCGCAACAATGAAGCGCTGAACAAAATAGAATGGGTTGAGCCCTATGAAAACATCGCTAAAGCCAATGGACTAAATGAACTCAAGCGAGAATTAGAATCAAAACACGGATGGAAAATTGATCGGATAGACTTACAAAAAATAGATCGACAAGCACAGATGGCTAAATTGACGGTATATTATGCAGAATGATTTAAAGCCCTGGCTCACCATTTTGTGCACCGTTGTTTTCTTGAATCTATGGGCCCAAGAGAACCCTGTAAGAACATGGACTGGATTGGGTGTTGGAATGATCGCAAAGTGATCTGAAATTTTGGAGTTATCAAAAATTCGTTTATTTGGTTTGACCCAACCGTAGCCCGCTTTAGCTTTAGGATCTTTAGGATCACCCTTGAGGATTTGTTTAGCAAAAGCGCGATAGTCTTGCGAATTCTCAGCAAGATTCTCCATGGTTTGCTTAACAGTAT
>JALQVG010000014.1 GCA_023260435.1 Flavobacteriaceae bacterium
TAATGGGCGATTGGGATCAAAAACTTCCCGCGATTATCGCTGAGGTACAACTGGAAAATGTAACCAGTATTGCCGGAGTTCCTTCGTGGATGTTGGTATTGCTTCAGCAGTTATTGGCCGCAACAGGAGATGAGGATTTAAGCAGATTGTGGCCCCAACTTGAGGTTTACTTTCACGGTGGGGTGAGTTTTATTCCCTACAAATCTCAGTACCAGCGTATCTTGACTCAACCCCAGATGAAGTACTACGAAATTTACAATGCTTCTGAAGGCTTTTTTGCGATTCAAGACCGCAACGACAGTCAAGATTTATTGCTGATGCTGGACTATGGGATTTTTTACGAGTTTATTCCGGTGGACGTATTGGGGACAAGTGATCAAAGGGTGTTGCCCCTAAGTCAAGTGGTTATCGGGGTAACCTATGCTATGGTGATCACCACCAACGCAGGTTTATGGCGGTATCAAATCGGCGATACCGTTCGGTTTACCTCTTTATTGCCCTATAGAATCAGGGTGGTTGGTCGGACCAAACACCACCTTAATGCTTTTGGGGAGGAACTGATGATTGAAAATGCGGAAAAGGCCTTGGCTCAAGCATGCACCTATACAGGGGCAAATATTGTCGATTATACAGCCGCCCCCATATTTATGGAGGGTAACCAAAAAGGGGGACATGAGTGGTTGATCGAGTTTAAAGAACCCTTGACCGATGAAGGATTGTTCCACCGAATATTTGATCAGGCGCTTCAAGAACAAAATTCGGACTACGAAGCCAAACGCCGCAACAACATGACGTTAAATCCTCCTGTAATTCACTCGGTACGTCCAGGACTCTTTAGGGATTGGCTAGCTGGCAAAGGAAAACTAGGCGGTCAACATAAAGTGCCGCGTCTTTCCAACGAACGAACATTTGTAGAGGAGCTTAAGAAGCTGCTTTGAGTTGATCGAGCAATAGTCCGGAAAGTTGTTTGGCCGCGTACGCCTTATCTACGAGCAGCTCTGTCTGTCCGTTGCTTGGCATTTCAAACATAGCGTCAGTGAAGATACTTTCGCAAAGGGACCTTAGTCCTCGGGCACCCAATTGGTATTCCAAGGCCTTTTCAACCATAAAATCCAAAGCGTCTTCATCCACGGTAAGCACAATGCCATCCATCTCAAAGAGTTTTTGGTATTGTTTGATGATGGCATTTTTTGGCTCGGTCAAAATGGAACGCAAAGTCGCTTTATCCAAGGGGTCCATGTGGGTCAATACGGGAAGTCGACCTATGATTTCCGGGATCAGTCCAAAGTCTTTTAAGTCTTTGGGCAAAACGTACTGCAAAAGGTTTTGGTGATCTATTTGGGCTTCTTGTTTCGAGGCGCTATATCCAACGGCCTGCATATTTAGTCGTTGGGCAATTTTTTTCTCGATGCCGTCAAAAGCACCTCCTGCGATAAACAAGATATTTTCAGTGTTAACCTCAATAAATTTCTGATCTGGGTGTTTGCGTCCGCCTTTCGGTGGCACATTTACTTTGGTGCCCTCCAAAAGCTTCAGCAAACCTTGTTGAACTCCTTCCCCAGAGACATCTCGGGTGATGGATGGATTGTCGCTTTTGCGCGCGATTTTGTCGATCTCATCGATAAATACAATTCCGCGTTCTGCATTTTCTAGATCGTAATCAGCGGCTTGCAACAAACGAGTAAGAATGCTTTCTACATCCTCCCCAACGTATCCAGCCTCTGTAAGCACGGTAGCATCCACAATGGCCAAGGGCACTTGAAGCATTCGCGCAATGGTTTTGGCCACCAAGGTTTTTCCGGTACCTGTCTGGCCGACCATGATGATGTTGCTTTTTTGAATTTCTACATCATCCCCCTTTTTTCTGGGCTGAAGTAATCTCTTGTAATGATTGTATACAGCCACAGACAACACTTTTTTTGTTTTGTGTTGTCCAATGACGTACTGATCTAAAAACTCTTTAATTTCTTGTGGCTTTTTGAGCTCTAGGGCTGCACCGGATTTCACTTGGGTGTCGTGACCTATTTCCTCTGCCACAATACCGTGGGCTTGCTCGATGCATCGGTCGCAAATGTGCGCTTCGATTCCCGCGATCAGCAATTGAGTTTCTGCCTTTTTACGTCCGCAGAAAGAACAAAACAAAGCTTCTTTAGCCATTATTGCGTGCGTGCCAAAATTTCATCAATCATTCCGTACTCTTTGGCTTCTTGAGCCCTCATCCAATAGTCACGGTCTGAATCTTCGTATACTTTTTCTACACTTTGTCCGCTGTGTTTGGCGATGATCTCATATAATTCATCTTTGATTTTCAAGACTTCTTTGGCAGCAATTTCAATATCGCTCGCTTGCCCAGAGGCTCCTGAAAGCGGTTGGTGAATCATGACTCTAGAGTGTGTCAATCCAGAGCGTTTTCCTGGAGCGCCTGCACATAGAAGTACAGCGGCCATGGAAGCAGCCATGCCGGTGCATATGGTGGCTACATCTGGTTTGATAAACTGCATGGTATCGTAAATGCCTAATCCAGCATACACGCTTCCTCCTGGCGAATTAATGTAGATTTGAATGTCTTTGTGCGCATCAGCACTTTCCAAGAACAACAATTGAGCCTGAACGATATTGGCAATGTGGTCATTGATTCCTGTTCCTAAAAAGATGATGCGATCCATCATTAATCGAGAAAATACATCCATCGCTATCGCGTTTAAATGTCTTTCTTCAATAATGTTTGGTGTCATCGCCTGAGGATACATGTGGCTGATGATTTGGTCGTAATAAGTGCTTGAAATCCCTTGATCTTTCAAGGCAAAATTTTTGAATTCCTGAGCGTAGTTCATGGTTGTGGGCTTAGAAAAAAAAGGTGTCAAGACCCTGAGGACTTGACACCGTAAAGATAACACAATTATCCCGTTAGGCGCTATATGCCTCGGCGATGAATTTGTCGTAAGTGACTTCTTTGGCTTTTAAATGGCAAGCTTCCTTAAACAAAGCAACCAATTTCTCAGACATCAATTGATCTGAAAGACGTTTTACTTCATCTTGATTGCTTAAAATGCGCGCGGCAATACTTTCCAGTTCCTCCTCTTTGGGATTTAACTGTCCGTATTGAGCCATTTGTTGAGCGATGTATTTCTTGGCAAAGTCTTTCAATTCTTCAAACTTCACTTGAAGGTTGTTTTTCTCGATGATTTTACCTTCAATTAATTGAAAGCGAAGCGCTTTCTCTGACTGAGCGTAAGCTTCAGCGGCTTCTTGTTCAGTCATTGGTTTTTCGCCGCTAGTCATCAACCATTTGGTTAAAAAGGCTGCAGGTAGATTAAAAGATGTGGCGTCAAGTAAGGCATCCGTAACATCTTGATACAGTTTTTGATCCGCTTGCTGGTTGAATTGCTCTTCGGCTTCCGCTTTTATTTTTTCTCTAAGTGCCTTTTCTGAATCGACTACGCCGGGACCGTATAGTTTGTCAAATAGCTCTTGATCAAGCGCTGCCGGTGTACGTTCTTCAATAGAGATCACTTCAAATGAAATAGTGGCCTCTAAGTCCTTTACCTCCTCAGATTTTTTTCCAAATGCACGGGCATAGACAAAATCTTCCTCAAACAACCCTTTGGTTTCAAAGGACAGGACATCTCCTACTTTGGCTCCAAGGAACGCGGTCTGGGCTTTTTTAGATTTAAGCTGATCAAATAACAGAGTTGTTTGGTTGTTGATCTCAGCAGACTCTAAAACAAAGGTTCCTTTGATTTCAGCAGTTTTACTGGATTGTTCAGCAGGAGTCACGGTGCCAAATTGCTTTTTAATGCGGTCGATTTGGTCGTCCAACATTTTTTTATCAGCAACGATTTGGTAGTGGGTAATCGCTTTCTTAGTTTTTAGGTCTAAGTCAAATTCAGGAGACAAACCGACTTCAAAATCAAAAGAAAGCTGTTCTGCTTGCCAGTCAATTGGTTTATCTACTGGAAGAGGATTTCCCAGCAAAGCTAATTTTTCTTCTTGTAGGTATCGGCCCATTTCTTGTTGAAGGAGTTTGTTTACTTCTTCAACCAAAACAGCCATGCCGTATTGTTTTTTGACTAATCCCATAGGGACTTGACCTTTTCTAAATCCGGGGATGTTGGCCTTTTTACGGTAGTTGGTCAATACTTCGTCTACTTTGGGTTGGAAGTCTCCACGGTCCAAAGTAAGGGTCAAAACGGCGTTTAATTCGTCTTTTTGGGTTTTTACAACCTTCATAGTTCCTGAGTTATAGGGGTAAATTGGGGGGCAAAATTAAGGTATTTTACACATTCAACCAACTAAAGCACAGACATAAAAAAAGGGCGGCCCATCGGGCCGCCCTTTTTGTAGGCACTCCACCTAACTAGTTTACGTAAAGACCTTTGTATTCTAATGGGTTTACTAGAGGTAAGTTTGATTTGTAGGTAGTGTTGATCGCGTTGATAAACAGGTTTGAAATAAGTGCATATCCACGTGGTGAAGGGTGAACTCCATCAAGTGAAAAACCTCCACCTGATCCGTATTTAGCGGTTATTTTGCTTCCGTCGGCCAAAGTCACTCCATTGGCGATCAATCCGTTAAAGAATCCATAGGTATCTACAACTGGTAAGCCATATGCTTGAGCCACTTGGGCAATTCCTGCATTAATCGCTTGGGTCGCTGTAGCAATTTCCGCTTGTTCTTGAGGGGTCAATACCCATTTGTCTTCCAAAGGTACAGACACACCATTGATGAGTGATGGGTTGTTGTTGACTAAAGTCCCAATTACAGATTGAGCGGTTAATACCACTTTATCAGCTGCAGTAGCTTGCCTCATTTTAGTGAGTGCAGGATTAAACCCACTTAAGTCAGTCAATGATTCGTCTAAAATAACCACTGCATTTCCTGCCCCTGCGGTGAAGGTGATGGTTCTTTTAGTTTTTTCAGCGGCTGAAATGATACCTAAAGAAGCCAACTGAGCTATTCCTGCGTTGTAAGCTCCATAAGCAGCAGCTGAATTCAGCATGGTAGCCGTTGCAGCGTCAAGCGGAATAGGATTGTGAGGTACTGTGGTAAAGTAAGGAGCGCCCAAAACATTGGGTACGTTGGCGATTACCCCTTTGGCACCTCCTTGGGTCAGTGTTTGCACGATGGCTTGGATAGCGCCTACCACTACGTTGGGATCAGAGATATCAGATCCTCCATAAGTTGCAGGGTTTAAGTTACCGGTCTGGTTAACTCCAGCTCCCCCAGCGGTGGCATAACCCAACACATCATTGTTTCCAATCATCAAGGTAAAGAAGGTTGGTTGTTTGGCCATAGCATCAGCCAAAACAGTTGTTGAAGCACTGGAGGCAAAACGAGCGAAATAAGGATTGGCTAAACCTAGTGGAACACCAGCTAGGTTGCCGTATCCTGGAGCCAATAAATGGTAGCTTTTGGCTCCTGGCACCCCCATATTGTTGAATTTGCCTGATAGCTTATTGGCGATATTGGTCGCTGGAGGACCATAAACTGTTTTTGGTGTTGGAGATCCGGAGGAAAAATCAAGGTACATGCGGTTGCCTAAAATCTGTTGACCGCCCAAAGTAGCTCCACCTAAGTTATCAGCCATTAGGGGAATGTCAAAAGCGCCACCTCCAGCTAAGGCCATTCGGCCCGCAATTTGGTTTGGGAATGATGCGAGTTGCCCATCAGCAAATAAAGCGCCGTCTGAGTAGCCTGCAGTGAGTGAATTTCCTAGAGCTACATAGGTAGAAAAGTTAGCTGTGCCTGACGTGTATACAATAGGTTCTGGATCTGGAGTTACTACAACAGCGTCTTCAGTACAGCTGTATAAAAAAAGTACACCAGTGAGTAATGCAAAATATTTTTTCATGGTTGCGAGGTTGATTTAGATTTAGTTGACCCTTGTCAATTCTTATAAAATTAGTTAAATTTTGATACAGCGCAATAAATTGATTTAAAATCACGCGAATTGAGTTAAAAAAGCAAGGGTTTTGGATAAAAATTCCTGTGGATTCTCCGCGTGGAGCCAATGACCGGCTTCGGAGATTTCGTCGATTTGCGCCTTAGGAAAGTGGCCTAATATCTGTGGTAGGTCAGCATCAAGTATATAGGTTGACTTTGACCCCCTTAAAAATAAGGTGGGACCTGGGTAGCTCATGTTCGGTTCAAGTGCACTTCCAACAGACTCCATACTTTGATAGAGCACCGGTAAGTTTAGTTTCCATCCAAGCGTTTGATCAGACTTTCGTTCCAAATTCTTCAACAAAAATTGGACGATGCCTGAGGCCAATCCTTTTTTTTCCAGCAGTTGGCCCGCTTCTTGTCTAGAGGGTGGTGGAGTTGTTGCGAGCGATTTCATCGCGTCTAAAATATGTGCGTGATGTGGGGGATAGGACTTAGGGCCTATGTCCGCTACCAAAAGCTGTTGAATGCGCTCGGGTTGGCTACATGCTGCCCACATGGCCGTTTTGCCACCCATAGAGTGTCCGATGATTTTTGTCGAAGAAATACCTTGGTGATCCATATACCTCCATAAGTCTTCCACCATAATTTTATAGGAAAACTCTGGGTGGTGAAAACTTTTTCCATGGTTGCGTTGGTCTATCAGGTGTACCCTGAACCCTTTGGAGTCATAGGCATTACTCAATGTTTTCCAATTGTCGGCCATCCCTAGAAAACCGTGTAAAACAATCAGGTCTGGACCGCTTCCTTGTATATAACTGTGGAGGATTTCCATTAAGATAGGGCAGTTAGGTATTTTTTAACGGTAGTTTCCAGTCCTAGATACAATGCCTCAGCGATGAGCGCGTGCCCAATAGATACTTCATCAAGGTGAGGCATTTGTTGTTTAAAGTAAGCTATGTTGTCCAAGCTCAGGTCATGACCTGCATTGACACCCAATCCAAGCTCATGTGCTCTTTGGGCTGCTGCTCGGTAGGCAGCAATGGCGGATTCGCGTTCTCCCTGCGCGTATTTGTGGGCATAGTTTTCGGTATACAATTCAATACGGTCCGCCCCCGTTCTCTGCGCTGCTTCGATCTGAGCCAGCACGGGATCAATAAAAATAGAGGTGCGAATACCTGCTGCTTTAAACACCGAGATATGTGCCTTAAGCTCTTGTTCATAAGCAATGGCATCCCATCCAGCATTAGAGGTCAGGGCCTCATCAGCATCCGGAACCAAGGTAACTTGAGCTGGCTTGGTTTCCAAAACCAAAGCGATGAACGAAGGGATTGGTTTGCCTTCAATATTAAATTCAGTGGACACGATAGGAGCCAGGGCGCGAGCGTCGTTGTAGCGGATATGTCGTTCATCGGGCCTTGGATGTACCGTGATTCCCTGTGCGCCAAAAGATTCAATGGCACGAGCGGCCTGTAACACATCGGGTACATTACCACCTCTTGCGTTGCGCAAAGTGGCTATTTTATTGATGTTCACGCTTAATTTGGTCATGAATTCATAGGTTTGAGCCTGCAAAAATACAAAATCATCCCCCCAGGCAAGGATTAAATGAGTAATTTGCACCTCTATTTGTAGCCTAGATGAAAGGAGAATTAGAATCTTTAACTGATGCTTTGTGGGCAGAAGACTTTCCAGCGCTCAAAAATTATCTAAGCGACTGGCAGAATGCGCATCCAGATGCTGATGTCTATGCTTGGGCGGAGGCTTTAAATACCTCCGGCACCTTAATGGGTGTTCGTTTTGGACAAAGCCACCTCTCCCTTTCCGATTTGATTCATTTGTTGGATCAGTCAGCAATTGATTTAGCCTATATGTATAAGGTACCTATGGATCAAGGGGTGCTCTACTGCTTTTTGGTTCAAGGAGATATGCCTCCCGTATTTGAATTGATGTACCGCAAAGGGTACGACTTGGTATTTGCCGATGGCTGGACGCCTAAAGACAGTGGCGCTCAAGACCACGCTGCCTATTTACAAAAGTATTTGGGAATTTGATGAAGGTAGCACTCTACGGATATAAACCTACCCATGAAGCCCTGCTCACCGTTCGGTCATTTATTGATATGGCTTACGGTAGTTCTGATGAAATGATCATAGAACAAGGCCTTTTGGCGCAAATCAAGCATTATTGGCCAGAGTTGGATTACCCCACCTATGACGAAGTACAAGGCCTAGGACCTGATGTTGACTTGATGATTAGTTTTGGAGGAGATGGGACCATGTTGCGTTCGGTTACTTACATCAAAGATTCAGGGATTCCACTTGTAGGGGTCAATACCGGTAGACTCGGATTTCTATCTACGCTCGATCAAGAGGACATACACTTTATTTTATCTGACTTTAAAGCAGGGGCCTACACCCTGGACGAACGCACTTTATTGCATGTGCAGCAAGACCAGCCCAACAACTGGCAAGTGCCATTGCCCATTGCCTTAAATGAAGTGACGGTCAGCCGAAAAGACACCACTTCGATGATTACCATTGAAACTTATCTAGATGGCGAATACCTGACCCATTACTGGGCTGACGGGTTGATTATCTCCACACCTACCGGTTCTACAGGTTATTCGTTGAGCTGTGGCGGGCCCGTAGTTACACCAGCTTCAGGAGTCTTAGTGATTACGCCGATTGCCCCTCACCACCTGAATGCGCGACCCATGGTGATTCCTGATACCACTAAAATTAGTTTGAGGGTGACTGGTCGTGAAAAACAGCACTTGGTTTCCATGGATTCTCGTTTGGTATCCGTGGATAACGAACAGTGGATTTACATTGGAAAAGCGCCTTACACTATTAAAATGGTGGAATATGCCTCGGAACGATTCTTGAAAACACTGCGCAAGAAGATGATGTGGGGCGAAGACAAACGAAATTGATGAACAGGCATTTGCGACAAATCATTCTTTTAGCGTTGTTGTTTTACGGCCGGTCAGTTTCTGCACAGCGCTACGAGCTCGGGATCATGAGCGGTGGCGCCAACATGATTGCCGATGTCGGCAGCACACAGTACATCAACCCCAACAGCCTGGCCACAGGAGTTCTATTTCGGTGGAACAACAGCATGCGCTATGCTTGGCGCGCCTCTTTAATGCACACTAATCTTCGTGCCGAGGATGGATTATCCTCAGATCCCTATCGTCCAACGAGGAATTATTCGGTAACCAATCGACTAACGGCTCTATCCTTGGGGTTGGAGTTTAATCACCTTAAATTTAATCTTCACCGGTTTGGGGGTCAGTGGTCTCCCTATCTATTTTCAGGGATCACAGTTTTTAAGGCACATGCCAAACCTGGATCAGTTTTTGCTGCTGTTCCCGAGTCTCTGGATGAGTGGGGTTTTGCCGTGCCTGTAGGTATAGGGGTCAAATGGCGTCCCAAAACCTACTTGGTCTTTGGCCTGGAATCTACCCTTCATGCCACATTTACAGACAATTTAGATGGAAGTAATCCAAAGAATGATAAATTTGCAAACCTCAATCCTGGGGAATATTTCGGAAATCCGAATAGCCAGGATTGGTTCATGTGGACGGGTTTGACCCTGACCTATACCTTTGGCCAAAAGCCATGTGTTGAATGTTATAAATAGATGTCTGAAGCAATTCATTCCATAGACCCTAAACGGTTGCCCAAGCACCTGTCCATCATCATGGACGGGAACGGTCGTTGGGCCAAAGCTCAGGGTAAACCCCGTACCTATGGACATGAGATGGGGGTGAAAACCGTCAAGAAAATTGTGGAGGCTTGTGTCCGTTGGAAAATTGAGTTCCTTACCTTGTATACTTTTTCTACTGAAAATTGGAATAGACCTCAGTACGAAGTGGATTTGCTGATGCGTCTATTGGTTAAGTCATTAAAAAAAGAGTTACCCACTTTTATAGAAAACAACGTTCGCTTAGGAGCTATTGGGAGCTTAGAAGCGCTCCCCGGCTCGGCCCAGAAAGAGCTTAAAGAAGTGATCGAGGCCACCAGCAAACACACGGGTATGACCTTAACACTTGCGTTGAGCTACGGTGCTCGAGAGGAGCTTACTCAAGCCATGAGGCAAATCGCCGATAAGGTTAAAAATAACATAATTAAGCCTGAAGATATTGACCAAGCTTATATTAATACCCATCTTTACACCCATGATCTCCCCGATGTAGACCTGTTGATCCGCACTAGTGGAGAACAGCGCATCAGCAATTTTTTATTGTGGCAGATCGCTTACGCAGAGTTATATTTTACCGAGGAATTCTGGCCGGAATTTGATGAAAGTTCCCTAGAGAATGCCTTTATTAGTTATCAACATAGAGAAAGAAGATTTGGAAAAACAAGTGAACAAGTTCAGTCCTAAAGCGTTCATATGGCACACGTGCTTGATCGCCGCCTTACTGCTTAGTGGGGCCTCAGGCTGGGCACAAGACCAAAAACTCAATTTTGAGGAAGGCAGAAAATACCAAATCGACACTTTACGCGTAACCGGTTTAAAAACGTATAACGAACAAACGGTAAAAACGTATACGGGTCTTAGAGAGGGAATGACCATCACACTTCCTGGTGAACAGGTGGCTACCATGATTTCCAAGCTTTGGGATCTAGAATTGTTCAGCGACATCAACTTATACATCACCAACAGCGATGGAGACCACGTTTCTCTGGAACTGGCTATCCAGGAGCGACCTGTACTTTCCGATGTGGATGTAAAAGGTATTTCGTTCCGAAAAGTCGACGATATATTAAAGGATACAGACTTAAAAAAGGGGAAAAAAATCACCAAAAGTTTGATTTCCAACACCAAAAATTATTTGGAAAACAAATACAAGAAGGAAGGGTACCTGAATACCAAAGTTTCCATCGTTACTGTAGATGATACCACGGCGGTCAATGCGCAAAAGATGCGGGTTAATATCGATCGTGGAGATAAAGTGAAAATTCGTCAAATTATTTTTGAAGGCAACCAGGCTTTATCGGATGCTAAGCTTCGCAAGGCATTGAAAAAGACCAAATCAAAAGCCCTTTATCGTTTTTGGAAAAAGTCTAAATACATTCCTGAGGACTACACCGAAGATTTAACCAAGTTGATCGATGTGTACGCCTCCAATGGTTACCGGGATGCCCGGGTATTGGGAGACACGTTGATCAACCATAACTCCAGTCTTATTTCTGTCAAGATCAAGGTGGAAGAGGGGAGAAAGTATTACTTCGGAACTATTGATTTTGTAGGGAACACGGTGTATCCTGACCACATTTTGTCCAAGGTGCTGGGTATTAAAAAGGGAGATACTTACAACGGTGTGTTGCTGCGCGAACGCGTTCAAGACAAAACCAAACCTGATGCAGAAGACATCACTAATTTATACCAGAACAACGGATACTTGTTTTCGAGCATCAATCCTGTTGAGGTGTCTGCAGCCAATGATACCATTGATTTTGAGATCAGAATCATTGAGGGTAAAGAGTCGTTTTTGAACCACGTTTATGTGTCTGGTAATGAAAAGACCAATGACCACGTCATCTACAGAGAGATGCGAACCAGGCCTGGTCAAAAATATTCCAAGGATAACATCATGCGTACGATTCGCGAGTTAGGTCAGCTTGGATTTTTTGATGCGGAACAAATTGCGCCAGATATCCAAAATCCAGATCCCAACACCGGTACGGTAGATATTGCGTACAATTTAGTGGAATCAGGCTCGAGTCAGATCGAACTTCAAGGAGGCTATGGCGGAGGCGGGTTTATCGGAACGCTTGGTCTTTCGTTTAGCAACTTTTCTATTCAAAACATATTTGACAAGGAATCGTATCAACCCGTTCCTATGGGTGATGGGCAGACGTTTGCCTTGAGGTTGCAAGCCAGCCGAACTTTTAGGGTATACAGCTTGAATTTCTCTGAACCCTGGTTGGGTGGACGCAAACCCGTCCAATTCAACATCAATCTATCGCGCACCCAGCAGTTTGCTTTCGATTACGCCTTGAGGGATGTAGATAAAAACAGATCTTTTGCCATCACGGGATTATCCGTTGGATTGGCCAAAAGATTACAGTGGCCTGACGATTATTTCACCGTATCTCATGCACTTGGATACCAGCAGTACGACTTTAACAACTACAACATTGGGTTGTTTAATTTCGGTAATGGTACCTCGAATGCTCTTTCCTATACTTTTGGGGTGTCCAGAAATTCCTCAGGTCCAAATCCTATTTTCCCCACAGAAGGTTCTCGTTTTGACATCACGGCCAAGCTGACTCCTCCCTTCTCATTATTGGGTAGCAAAAAAGATTTTGCTTCGATCAGAGAAGAGGCTGAAGACATTGTGGCGCGAAGAAGAATTGGCGAGGCGTCTACTTTGGATTTACAACGCTTAGAGACTTTGGAGGAAGAGCGTTTTAAATGGTTAGAGTACTACAAAGTCAAGTTTAAAGGAGATTGGTATACCCGTCTGTTTGGCAAATTCGTCTTAAGAGCTAATGCAGAGTTTGGCTTCCTCGGGAACTATAACCAAGATATAGGGGATGTGCCTTTTGAGCGTTTCTTTGTCGGAGGAGATGGTATGGGCAACTTCACCATGGATGGACGAGATATGATTCAGTTGCGCGGTTATGAAAATCAATCGCTGACTCCGGTGGATGAGCTTACGGGCCAACAAGAAGGTGGTTTAGTGTACAACAAATTCTCTATGGAGATGCGTTATCCATTGACCCTGAAGCCATCTGCGTCTATATTTGCCATGACGTTCCTCGAGGCAGGTAATGCCTTTGATCGTTTTAGCACCTTTGATCCTTTTGATGCCAAGCGTTCAGCGGGTGTGGGAATTCGTATATTTATGCCTGCTTTCGGTTTGTTGGGGGTTGATTTTGGTTATGGATTTGACCAAGACAATCAGCCTAGCTCATTTGGGCCAAGCGGTTGGCAGACACATTTCATTATCGGACAACAGTTTTAACAGATGAAAACCGCCCTAGGTTATATCGCAATAGTTCTTTTCTTGATGGTTGCGCCAAGTGCCGTAGCTCAAAGAAGTGTGCGTGTAGCTTATGTAGATCTCGATGAGGTATTGGCCTCATTACCCGCCTATGCCCAAGCGCAAAAGAATTTGGAAGCACGGGTAGAAGATTGGAAAAAAGAAGCCCAAGCAAGAGAAGAAGTAATCGCTGGGCTAAAGCAGGTATTGGCCCAAGAACGCCCATTGCTCACCCCAGAATTGATTCAAGACAGAGAAACTGAAATCAATGCGGCTACCCAGGAATTGATGCAGTACAGGCAACAGCGATTTGGTCCTGAAGGAGATTTGATGATCGCCCGCAAAGGAATGATGGAGCCCATTCAAGATCAAGTATACGAGGCCATCAGAAAGTTAGGAGCGGAAAAAGGGTATGACTTCATTTTTGAGAAATCTTCCGATGCGGTAATGCTTTATGCCCAAAAAAGATATGATTTGAGCGATGAGTTGATTCGCCTGTTGTCCAAAGCGCAGCTAAAGGAAGAATACAGCTTGAGCGACCAAGTGATTAACGACAGAATCAAAGCTCCAGAACCAACTGAGGCTCAAGAACAGCGTCTGGCTGATGAACAAGAAAAAGAAACTTTGCGTACTCAAGCGATGGAGGCCAAAAACGAGGCCAAAAATCAAGTCTTGGTTACCAAAAAGCAACAACAAGACAGTATTCGCGCTGCCCGCTTGGCTCAATTTGAGGCCAATAAACAGAAAATGCTAGAGGCGCGTAAGGCAAGATCACAAACTAGCGCCAAAAAGAAAGACACGATTCAATAATATCGTTATATTTGACCACTTATCCAGTAAATTATCTAACATCTATTTATTTTGACCCTATGAAATCATTGAAGAAAATCGCATTGGCCCTAGTAGTGTTTGTAGGCATGACCTCTATGGCTCAAGCCCAAAGCAAAGTAGCGCATATCAACGTACAAGAATTGTTGATGGATATGCCCGAGATGAAAGCTGCTGAGGCTGAATTGCAAAAATTGTCTGAAACCTATAGAGCAGATATCGAGGACTCGATGACAGAATTGAGAAATAAGTACACCCTTTATTCTAACGAGTCTGCTGCAAAGTCCAAAGAAGAAAATGAGAAAAGAGCTCTAGAGCTACAAGGTTACGAGCGTTCTATCCAAGAAGCGCAGCAAACCGCTCAACAAGAGTTGCAGAAAAAACAAGCGGATTTATTTGGTCCAATTTCTGAGAAAGCCAAGAAAGCTATTGAGAAAGTAGCCGCTGCTCAAGGTTTTGACTACGTCATTGATGCTACTCAAGGTTCAGGTCTGATTGTTGCTAAAGGAACTGATTTGCTACCTGCCGTGAAAAAAGAATTGGGCTTCTAGTGATCACACTAAGCTGAATGGAAAAACCGCCTCTGTGCGGTTTTTTTTATATCCTTGCACTATGAAAAGCACAGGTCCCATGATAGGTTTTTTTGATTCAGGAGTGGGAGGTACCTCTATTTGGAATGCTGCTCAGCGGTTATTGCCAGGGGTTGATACTTTGTATTTAGCCGACAGCGCTCACGCGCCTTATGGTTTGTTGCCTTTGGATGCCCTAGTCCGCCGTACAGAGGTATTGACCGAATTTCTCTTGGCTCAAGGAGCCACGTTGATTGTCGTGGCGTGTAACACAGCCACCACCAATGCCATTGCCCACTTAAGGGCCAGGTATCCCGTACCTTTTGTCGGTATAGAACCAGCGATTAAGCCAGCTGTAGTGCACACCCAGTCACAAGTTATTGGGGTGTTGGCCACTCGGGGCACCATCTCCAGCGGTCTATTTCACAGCAGAATTCAGGCCTATGGTTCAGGATATACTTTGGTGATTCAGCACGGAGATGGATTGGTTGAGCAGATAGAGCAAGGTCAGCTGATGGGTCAAGAGGTGCGCACGCTTCTCTCTCGATATCTTTCTCCCATGGTGGACCAAGGAGTGGACACCCTTGTATTGGGTTGTACCCATTATCCGTTCTTAATCCCAGTCATTGAATCTCTGTTCCCCGGGGTCTTTCAAATTATCGATCCCAGTGATGCCGTTGCCAGGCAAATACTTCATCTTTGGCCATATGAATCTACGCGTGAAAAAGGACATGCTGTTTTTTTAACCAATGGGTCTTTGGAAGTGATGCAGTCATTTGCCCCTAAAGACGCTGAAGTCAGGACTTCTGCTGACTTTTAGAGGGTTCTCAGGTAGGTGTTTATCTTAAAGCTATACGCGTGTCTTTCGTCTTGTTGATGAGCGATCGACTCAACCAATTCCCATTCATCGGGACGGAGTTCCGGAAAAAATGCATCTGCTTCAAACGCCCCATCTACTTCGGTGAGGCATACTTCTTGAGCCTTTGAAAGGGCCAATGCGTATATTTCACCACCGCCCACCACAAAGGCAATAGCCGAATCGTTGACGAGTTCAATAGCTTGATCCAAATCATGCACGACGAAACAATCCGGGTGATTGACTGAGTATTCCTGGTTTCGGCTGATGATCACGTGTTTCCTGCCTGGAAGTGGCTTTGGAAAGCTTTCGAAGGTTTTTCTCCCCATGATGATGGGGTAACCCATGGTGGTGTGTTTAAAATGCGCAAAATCATCCGGCAAATGCCAGAGTAATTTGCCTTCCTTCCCCAAACTTCTGTTGGTGCCTATGGCGGCGATCAAGCAAAGATGTGTCGTGCTCATATGGCTACAGCTCCTTTAATATGTGGATGTGGATCGTAGCCCTCTAGTGAGAAATCCTCAAAATCAAAAGAAAATAGATCGGTGACCTTTGGATTTAAATGCATTTTAGGAAGTGGCTTTGGGGTTCTCGACAGTTGAAGGTCCACCTGCTCCAAGTGGTTGTTGTAGATATGGGCATCCCCTAAGGTGTGTATGAAGTCACCTGGCTGAAAACCACATACTTGAGCGATCATCATGGTCAACAGAGCGTAGGAGGCTATGTTAAAGGGGACACCTAAAAACACGTCCGCTGATCGTTGGTATAGTTGACAAGATAGTTTTCCTTCAGCTACATAGAATTGAAAAAATGCGTGACAAGGGGGGAGTGCTGCCTTTCCTTGGGCTACATTTTCCGCAAAACTTTGTTGGGTGTCTGGCAATACGGAAGGATTCCAGGCAGAAACCAACATGCGTCTACTGTTGGGGTTGGTTTTTAATGTCTGGATTAATTCAGCGATCTGATCTATTTCTTCACTGTTCCAGTTTCTCCATTGATGCCCGTAAACAGGCCCTAAATCTCCGTTTTCATCGGCCCATTCATTCCAAATGCGCACACCGTTTTCTTGTAGATAAGCGATGTTGGTATCCCCTTTGAGAAACCAAAGCAATTCGTAAATAATTGATTTGAGGTGCAGTTTTTTTGTAGTCACTAGGGGAAACCCTTCGGCCAGATCAAACCTCATTTGATAGCCAAATACGCTGAGCGTACCCGTTCCTGTGCGGTCTCCTTTTTGGACACCGTGGTCCTTGATGTGTTGCAGCAGTTCGTGGTATTGTTTCATGATATGTCCTTCAATCCGTGTCTAATTATCCCAAAATAATTCCGGCGATCGTTGCAGATATCAACGAAGCCAAAGAGCCTCCTAAAACAGCCTTGAGTCCAAATGCAGAGAGTACTTTTCTTTGATTGGGCGCCAGTGATCCAATGCCGCCAATCTGAATACCGATCGAAGCAAAATTGGCAAATCCACACAACATATACGTCGCCATAATCACCGACTTATTGTAGGTGAAATGGGTGGCTTGGGTCATGTCCTTAAGGCTCGCCAGTTGAGTATACGCAACAAACTCACTAGAAGCCAGTTTGACACCCAGGAGTTGCCCCATCAGGGTAATGTCTTCAGCTGCTACACCGATCAACCACATCAGAGGGGAAAATATAAGCCCCATAACAGATTCCAAGGACAGGCTTTGATAAGCTGTATGAGAAGCCATCAAGTCATTGATGGGAGTGACGGTACCTATCCAACCAAACACGCCGTTAAATAGTGCGATAAACGCTACAAAAACCAACAGCATAGCCCCTACATTGGCTGCCAATTTTAGCCCCTCTGTAGTTCCATTGGCAATGGCGTCTAGGAAATTCGTGCCGATTTTTTCGTAGGATACCTCGATATTGGTGTCAATGGTTTCTGTTTGTGGATATAGGATTTTAGCGACCACTACCGCACCTGGGGCTGCCATCACGGAAGCTGCCAAAAGATGTCGGGCAAATGCTAACCTCATCTCAGGGTCATTTCCCCCAAGAAATCCAATATAGGCAGCCAACACACCACCTGCTACGGTGGCCATACCACCAATCATGACCAGCATCATTTCTGATTTAGTCATTTTAGCTAAGTAGGCTTTGATCAAAAGGGGTGCTTCCGTTTGTCCCAAAAAGATGTTTCCGGCAACGGACAGGGATTCAGCCCCAGAGATGCCCAACGATTTCGTCAATAACCATGCGAGCCCTCGAACCACTTTCTGAATGACGCCCAGGTAAAAAAGCACTGAGGTCAATGCCGAGAAAAAGATGATGGTGGGGAGAATTTGAAAAGCAAAAATGTATCCAATGGATGGATTATTCAAATCGAGCAGATTGCCCAACAAGAACTGGCTCCCAGCTAGGGTGTAATCCAGTATGTTTAAGAACAATTGTCCAATCATGCTGAAAAAGTTTTGTACCCAAACCAACTGGAGCACTCCAAGCGCCAGAAGAAACTGGAGTCCCAAACCAATCCCTACGGTTTTCCAACGAATGGCCTTTCGATTGGCGGAAAATATATAGGCAATACCGATCAAACAGACCATGCCGAGCATTCCTCTAAGAATACTGCTTAGACCCAAAGAGCTCGATTTTAACACTTCCGTTTGGTTTACGGATTCTTGTGCCCAAAGGGGGGTGGCTGAAAACAACCACAAGCCAATCACGGTGGCGATAAGCTTAGTTGCGTTTGGAAATTTCATCTCTGATTCTTGCGGCTTGTTCATAGTTTTCTTGTTGTACAGCCAGCTCAAGTGCAGATTCTAAGGCGTCTAAATCCATAGAGGAATAGTCTGTATAGGGCTCTTGGCTTTCTTGGTGAGGATTGTGGTCAGTCGGGTTCTTGACGCTGAATTTTGTTTCTTCTTCAATTTGAAGGACAACACCTGCTTGTTCCAGTATGTGTTCGTAGGTAAAAATAGGGGCCTTAAAGCGCAAAGCAAGTGCAATGGCATCGCTGGTTCGCGCATCGATCACTTCCTCCAAATCATCCTGGCGCACAATCATACTGGAATAAAATACCCCGTCGTTGAGTTGGTGAATGATCACTTTGGAGAGATGAATGCCAAACCGTTCAGCCGTGTTTTTAAACAAGTCGTGGGTGAGTGGACGCGGTGGTTGAATATCTTTTTCCAAAGCGATGGCTATCGACTGAGCTTCAAAGGCACCGATGACAATAGGTAGTTTTCTAGGGCCGTCTAATTCATTTAAAATGAGGGCATAAGCCCCATTTTGTGTTTGGCTGTAAGAGATACCCTTAATGGTGAGCGGAATCAGCTGCATCGTTGTGAAAAAGGAGGCCTTTGGCGGATACCAAAGGCCTCGTTTAGATGGAGCAATTTATAAAAAAATTAAGCGTTTTGGGACTTAAAAGCCTTGATTTTTTCAATCAATTGGGGGACTACTTCAAATGCGTCCCCAACGATGCCGTAATCGGCAGCTTTAAAAAAGGGTGCCTCTGGATCTGTGTTGATGACCACTTTTGTTTTTGAAGCGCTTACTCCGGCGAGGTGTTGTATCGCTCCCGAGATACCTACGGCAATATATAGGTTGCTCGCTACTGGTTTTCCAGTTTGACCCACGTGTTCTGAGTGTGGTCTCCAACCGAGGTCGGAAACTGGTTTAGAACAGGCAGTAGCCCCTCCGAGCACTTGAGCGAGTTCTTCGATCATTCCCCAATTTTCGGGACCTTTTAATCCTCTTCCGGCAGAAACCACAATTTCTGCATCGGCAATACTTATTTTACCCTGTACTTTATCGATTAATCCAGGTGTTGTTTTGGCCTGAGCGTTTAGTTCAGGGAGGCTTGTTGCTTCGTTGCTGCACGAGACTGGATGGGGGTGTAACCCATAGGCATTGGCCGATAGGCTGATGATGGCTACCTCGCTGGACACTTCGGTTTGACTAAAGCCTTTGTTGGTGAAGACCGCTCTTTTAAATGTCATTGGTGCACTGGCCTCGGGCATAGCAACAACCCCTGATACATAGGCGGCATCTAGATGAACAGCCAGTAAAGGGGCTAAACTTTGCGCATTGGCACTGGCGCCTAACACGACCAATTTTACTCCTGATTTTTTGGCGATGTTAGCGATGGCCCAAGCATGGCTATGCGCTTCAAAACGTTCCGATTGATTCTCGTTGATTTGGTGAAGTTTACGGATACCGTATTGGGCCAATGAGTCTGAATCGGCGTGACCAAACACTACCGCTTCAGCGGAAGTTCCCTGAGCTTTCGCCCAAGCACTGGCATAAGATGCAGCTTCTAAACTTTGTTTGCGGAATACTCCTTGTTCTTGTTCGGCGTAAATAAGTACAGACATATACAGTGATTTAGATAACCTTAGCTTCAGTGTGTAATTTTTCGATTAATTCATCCAAGTTGTCTTTGGATATCATAGTTGTTTGGTTTCTTGCCGCAGGTTTGGCAAAGTGAACATCGCGAGTCATGGATTTTGCTTGGATTCCTGGCAAAACTTGAAGCGTCTTCTGTCGAGCCATCATAATACCGCGCATGTTGGGTATTTTTAGGTCTTTTTCTTCGACCAGTCCTTTTTGTCCTCCAATCACCAGGGGAAGTTGGGCGGTAAGCGTCTCTTTTCCTCCGTCAATTTCCCGAACAGCTGTGGCAGTTTGACCGTCAATTTGGAGTTCAATGCATTTGTGCACAAAACTGTAGCCCAAAATTCCAGCCATAATTCCAGGAACCATACCTCCGTTGTAGTCAATCGATTCGCGTCCTGCAATAACCAGATCATATCCGTTTTCTTTGACTAGGGCGGCAAGTTCTTTGGCGACCTGAATACCGTCCAAAGCTGGAGTATCTATGCGGTATGCTTCATCAGCACCAATGGCCAAAGCTTTTCTCAAGGTAGCTTCTACTGAGGCATCACCCACTGTAGCTACGTCAACCGTAGCGCCGTTTTGTTCTTTAAACCACATAGCGCGTGTCAGGCCAAATTCATCGTTGGGATTGATGACAAAGGGGACCCCTTGGGTGTCAAACTG
The DNA here is from genome assembly GCA_023260435.1 of Flavobacteriaceae bacterium. GTDB lineage: Bacteria > Bacteroidota > Bacteroidia > Flavobacteriales > Flavobacteriaceae > MAG-120531. The sequence continues at coordinate 20,171 of JALQVG010000014.1, forward strand.
GGTGTCGTTGTCTTTAAAATTGATTTTTGCCGTTGTGTCCGGCACGTTGCTGATACAGACCAGAATCTTCATAAGGTGTGGATTGATTGAATAGCCTACCAAATATAGGCCAAAAAATCATCGATTTTACTATGCATGCATAATAAATTTTTTCCGATATTTTGTTTTTGACGCTCTGATTAACCGCAATAATTGATTATTTTTGCCTCCTATAATTTCACGCTTAAAGCGCAAGACATCCATGAGAACAATACAGTTTAGAGAGGCCATCGCCGAGGCGATGTCTGAAGAAATGAGAAAAGACCCCACGGTGTATTTGATGGGCGAAGAGGTAGCAGAGTACAACGGAGCTTATAAGGCATCTAAGGGCATGTTGGATGAATTTGGTCCAGACCGCGTTTTGGATACGCCAATTTCAGAGATGGGATTTGCCGGTATAGCTGTAGGTTCTGCCATGAATGGCAACAAGCCCATTGTTGAGTTTATGACCTTTAATTTCTCTTTGGTGGCCATTGATCAGATCATCAACAACGCGGCCAAAATGAGACAGATGTCCGGTGGACAGTTTCCTATTCCCATCGTTTTCCGCGGACCTACCGCTTCTGCAGGACAGTTGGCGGCTACGCACTCCCAAGCATTCGAAAGCTGGTATGCCAATACTCCAGGACTTAAAGTGGTTGTTCCTTCTAATCCGAAAGACGCCAAAGGTTTGTTGAAATCCGCTATTCAGGATCCTGATCCAGTAATTTTCATGGAGTCTGAGCAGATGTATGGCGATAAAGGAGAAGTGCCAGAAGGCGAATATACCATTCCTTTAGGAGTAGCCGACGTAGTGCGCACTGGTAGTGACGTCACTGTGGTATCGTTTGGAAAAATCATTAAAGAGGTGCACAAAGCAGCTGAAAAATTAGCAGCTGAAGGCATTTCTGTGGAGGTGATTGACTTGAGAACAGTTCGTCCCTTGGATATTGATACCGTTTTGGCTTCAGTGAAGAAAACCAATCGACTAGTCATTGTTGAAGAGGCTTGGCCATTTGGTAACGTTTCTACAGAGATCACGTACCAAGTACAAGAGAAAGCGTTTGATTATTTGGATGCCCCAGTGGTTAAAGTAAATACAGCGGATACGCCTGCGCCTTTCTCACCAGTATTGTTTGAGGCCTGGTTGCCTAATGATCAGGATGTGGTAGCAGCGATTAAAAAAGTGCTCTACAAAAAATAAGGTATCTATTTAGATCCTAGAAAAGGCCTCCATGAAATACATGGAGGCCTTTCTTTTTGGTTAATCAGCTAAATCTTTTTTGTTTCTCGCCTAATTCCTTACTTTTGCCCGTCTAAAATTTAAACACTTTTATGGAAGCAAATATTATTTACTTACCTATTGCTTTGGCCCTTGTGGGATTATTGTTCATGTTGGTCAAAATGGCATGGGTAAAAAAACAAGCTCCTGGAGATGCCAAAATGCAGGAAATTTCAAAAGCGATTAAAGAAGGTGCTTTGGCATTTTTAAATGCGGAATACCGATTGTTGTTGATTTTTGTAGGGGTAGCTTCTGCCGCTTTGTATTTAATATCCACCTTAGTGGAAACCACTAGTTGGATGATCGTTCCCGCATTTATCATCGGTGCTGTTTTTTCTGCTTTGGCCGGAAACATCGGTATGCGTATCGCCACTGATTCTAATGCCCGTACTGCGGAGGCAGCAAAAACCAGTTTACCTCAGGCGTTAAAGGTTTCTTTTAGCGGAGGAACCGTTATGGGTCTTGGTGTAGCGAGTTTGGCTGTTTTAGGACTTACCTTATTATTTATGTTATTTATGGGGCAGTTCATGGGTGGAGAAGGTAGCTTCTACGAAAACATGACCCTAGTTTTGGAAACCCTAGCAGGTTTTTCTTTAGGTGCTGAGTCTATCGCGTTATTTGCCCGAGTTGGGGGAGGTATTTACACCAAAGCAGCCGATGTTGGGGCAGATTTAGTGGGTAAAGTAGAAGCGGGTATTCCTGAAGATGACCCAAGAAACCCGGCCACAATTGCGGACAACGTTGGAGACAATGTTGGGGACGTAGCAGGTATGGGAGCTGATTTATTTGGTTCGTATGTGGCTACTGTACTCGCCGCTATGGTGTTGGGTAACTACATCATTAAAGACATGTCGTCTGCAGGACAATTTGCTGATTCATTCAACAATATGGGGCCTATCTTATTGCCTGTAGTTATTGCTGGAGTAGGTATATTGGCCTCAATTTTAGGGACCTTTTTTGTGCGTATCTCAAGCAATGACGCTAAAGAGGCTCAAGTACAAAAAGCATTGGATTTAGGAAACTGGGTTTCTATAGGTCTTACTTTGGTGGCCAGCTGGTTCTTAATTGACTGGATGTTGCCTGAGACCTTGCAAATGAACTTCTTTGGAGAAGGCATTAAAGACATCCCTTCACGTCATGTGTTTTACGCGGCGTGTATCGGATTGGCTGTTGGTGCACTTATTTCGTACGTGACCGCATTTTACACTTCATTGGGTAAAAAACCTGTATTAGAAATTGTGCGCAACTCCTCAACGGGAGCGGCTACAAACATCATTGCTGGTTTGGCAGTAGGTATGAAATCTACTTTTGCTTCTGTTATTTTATTTGCTGCAGCGATTTACGGTTCTTATGAATTGGCTGGTTTTTATGGAGTGGCATTGGCTGCTTCTGCTATGATGGCCACTACAGCGATGCAGTTGGCTATCGATGCGTTTGGACCTATTTCGGACAACGCTGGGGGTGTTGCTGAAATGAGTGAACTTCCTAAGGAAGTTCGTGAGCGCACCGATATTTTGGATTCTGTAGGAAACACTACGGCTGCTGTTGGTAAGGGATTTGCCATTGCCTCTGCGGCGCTTACTGCGCTGGCCTTGTTTGCTGCGTATGTCACTTTTACCGGTATCGACGGAATCAATATTTTCAAAGCGGATGTTTTGGCGATGTTGTTTGTCGGTGCGATGATTCCTGTTGTTTTCTCTGCGTTAGCTATGCAGTCTGTTGGAAAAGCAGCTATGCAAATGGTGGAGGAAGTACGCCGTCAGTTCCGCGAAATTCCTGGAATTATGGAAGGAAAAGGAAAGCCAGAATACGCAAAATGTGTGGATATTTCTACCCAAGCTGCGCTTAAAGAAATGTTATTACCAGGTTTGATCACCATCATTACTCCAATTATCATCGGTATTTTGTTTGGGGCTGAGCCTCTAGGAGGATATATGGCTGGGGTTTGTGTGAGCGGTGTGATGTGGGCAATTTTCCAAAACAACGCTGGTGGTGCATGGGACAACGCTAAAAAATCTTTTGAAGCTGGTGTAGAAATCAACGGTGTAATGACTTTCAAAGGTTCTGATGCCCACAAAGCTGCAGTTACTGGAGATACTGTTGGTGATCCGTTTAAAGACACTTCTGGACCTTCGATGAACATCTTGATCAAGTTGACCTGTTTGGTGGGATTGGTGATCGCTCCATTGCTAGCGAATGGTCATTCAGCTCCTGAGGAAAATCAAGTCAACGTTCAAGTTGAAGTGGTTGATGGGGTAGAAACTGTTTCTGCAACCATTACCTATACACAAGTAGAGAACGGTGTTTCCTCTACTTTGGTAGAAGAATTTACAGGTACTGAAGCTGAAGTACAAGAACAGCTAAAGGCGTTCGAAGCTAAAGTTCAAGATTCTACTTCGGGTGTGACCATTAAAATTGAAAAGATGGAGGTCAACAATTAATTGACCACTACACGGATAAAAAAAAGCCCGCTCTTACGAGCGGGCTTTTTTTATGTGGATATCTATACTTAGAAAAGTCCGTTGATGTGTCCATCAATTTTCTCGATCACCGTGCCTAAATCTTCTTGTCTGTTGACAAAGTCGATATCGTCTACATCGATGACCAATAAGTTTCCTTTAGTGTACTGCTGAGACCAAGCTTCATACCGCTCGTTCAGTCTAGAAAGGTATTCTATCGATATGCTGTTTTCGTACTCCCTTCCGCGTTGATGGATTTGTTTGACCAGATTAGGAATACTGCTGCGCAAATAGATCACTAAATCGGGAGGCGCAATTAGTTTTTCCATCAACTCAAACAGATTCTTGTAGTTGGTGAAATCGCGATTTGTCATCAATCCCATCGCGTGTAGGTTGGGGGCAAATATAAACGCATCCTCATAGATGGTTCTGTCTTGAATGACATTTTTACCCGATTGTCGGATGTCCAATACTTGTTTGTATCGGCTGTTTAAAAAGTAAATCTGAAGATTAAAGCTCCAGCGTTCCATTTGATTGTAGAAGTCATCCAAATAAGGATTGTCGACCACATCTTCAAAATGAGGATCCCATTGGTAGTGTTTAGCGAGTAATTCAGTGAGTGAAGTTTTTCCTGCGCCGATATTTCCTGCTATGGCAATGTGCATACGGTTGGTTTTAGTGGTTTTGCCTCCTGTGAAAAGGGACCACAAGATAAGTGATTATCCCTGGATGTGAAAGCGACTATCCCCGACTAAATTTAAATTTATTTTAAGAAGTCATTAAACCTCTTTGTACTAGTTTCGTCTAACAATAAATTTTGTTTATGAATCATATAAAATATTGGGTACTCAGTGTACTTTTCACTTCCCTTTCCTATGCCCAAGGATTTCAAGGGATTGCTTATTATCAATCCAAAACATCGGTAGATTTCAATTTTGGAGGTCGAGACATGCCGGAGGCTCAAAAGAAAATGATTCAAGAGCGCATGAAACGGGCCTTTGAAAAAACATTTGAACTCCATTTTACTCCTGCAGCTTCCATATACAAAGAACAGGTGTCTTTAGACCAGCCTGGAGGAGGTGGGGGCGGAATGATGTTTTCAATGATGGCCGGAGGCGGGGGGACCTACTATAAAAATGTCCAAGAAGGGACCTACAGCAATGAAACTGAAACCTTTGGTAAAATATTTCTGATTCAGGACAATCTTAAGCAGCTCGCTTGGACCATGACAGGAGAAACCAAAAAAATAGGTAATTACACCTGCTACAAAGCTACTGCAGTTCGTGCCGTAGACACCACACAAATGACCTTTAGAATGGGGCGTCCACCTAGAGAAGAGGCCCAGAAAAAAGACTCTACCCAGACCAATTCACTGTTCCAGGAAAAGAAACCCACTGAAATCACCATTACCGCATGGTACACTATGGATATACCCGTGGCTCAAGGGCCCGCTCATTATTGGGGACTGCCTGGTTTGATTATGGAAGTCAGCGATGACCGAACCGTACTTTTATGTAGTAAAATTGTGCTGAATCCAGCTGAGAAGCTAGAGATTAAAGCACCTTCAAAAGGGAAAAAAGTATCTCAAGCTGAGTTCGATCAGATCATGAAAGATAAAGTGAAAGAGATGTCTGAGCGTTTCCAAAGCGGAGGTGGTCGTTCAGGTTCCATCATGATCCGTCAATAATCTATGAAAAATATACTTAGACAATCGACAAAAGCATTTTTTGTATTGCTTTTGTGTACCAGTGCTCTTTGGGCCCAAAAATTAACGTTGACCGGCATAGTTAGGGATGGTGATGGCACCCCCCTTGAAATGGCCAATGTGGTGGCCATCAATCAAGCCACCAAAGCATTGGACGGTTTTGGGATCACAGATGCCAAAGGACGCTACCGAATCAACATCAATGGAAACAGTACCTATGAGGTAAAAGTTAGTTTTATCGGGTATGAACCCGCTACGATTAACGTAAAAACGTCCGGCGCTGACCTCACCCAAGATGTGGTCTTGGAGCAACAAGCAGAAAGTTTAGATGAGGTCGAGTTGACCTACGAAATACCGGTCACCATTAAGGGGGATACTATTGTGTACAATACAGACTCATTTGCCACTGGTACAGAGAAAAAACTGGAAGATTTGGTCAAGAATCTACCAGGAATGACCGTCAATGGGGAGGGTCAAATAGAGGTTGAAGGCAAATCCGTCAGCAAAGTGATGATTGACGGCAAGGAGTTTTTTGATGGGGATACTAAATTGGCGTCAAAAAATATTCCCGCCAAGGCCCTGGATAAAATCGAAGTTTTGCGCAACTACAGCGAAGTGGGTCAGCTTCGGGGAGTCACAGACAACCAAGACAATGTGGTACTCAACATCAAATTGAAAACAGGCAAAGACAAGTTTTGGTTTGGTGAGTTTGCGGCTGCAGCGGGCGCTGATGACACCTTTTTAGCACATCCCAAATTGTTTTACTACAGCCCAACAACGAGTGTTAACCTGATTACCGATTTTAACAACATCGGCACTTTGCCCTTTACCACTCGGGATTACTTCAATTTTACTGGTGGGATGCGCAATTTGACCAGAAGAGGAGGGACCAGTTTTAATCCCGCTTCAAATAATCTAGGGATTTCTTTGTTGCAGAATGATCGCGCACAGTTTATCGACACCAAGTTTGGTGCGTTTAATTTTAGCCACTCCCCCTCTGAGGAATTGACCTTAAGTGGATTTGCTATTTATTCCTACACGGGGACAGACTTGAAAAATGAGTCACAACGCACCTATATCGTGTCCAATCAAAGTGAAAACACTACGTCGTTGACACGTCAAAAGTCAACCCTAGGGTTAGCTAAATTGAGCAGCAGTTTCAAACCTTCCGCAGCCTTGCAGTGGGACTATGATTTGTTGTACAAGAACTCATTGCAGGATGAAAACCGCTCGGTGACCTCCATTGCTCAGGTAACCGACGTGATCTTGGAAGACAACAACCAAAATCCGATCAGCGTTACCCAAAACAGCAGTTTGTACTACACCTTATCGGAGGACCATATATTTTCTTTGGAAGCCCAACACCTGTACGATGAACAAGATCCTTTGTATGAGGCGGAGCGATCATTTCTACCGTTTACCGGTTTAATTCCGTTTGATACTTCAGGGAGTTCGTATAGAATTGGTCAAGAGAAGTGGGTAAAAACCAACAAGTGGGACGCTCGCGCAGAGTATTACTATGTGCTTTCTCCTAAAAGCAACCTTAACCTGACCTTGGGTACTATCTACAGCAACCAGGACTTCAATTCCGGTATATTTCAAGTGCTCAACAACCAAAAAGTAACCATGCCCGGGAATGCGCTGGCCAATGAGGTGACTTTTAGGTTTACAGATCTATTTGCCGGGGCGCACTTGAAATTTGTCACAGGAATTTTTACGTGGACCCCTGGGTTTAACGTGCACCGATATGGACTGGAAGACATCCAGTTTGGTGATGTAAATACCCAATACAGCACTAATCTGGTTCCTGATGTTGCGGTGAATGTACAGTTGAAGAAGTCGGAAACGATTAGATTCAACTATGGGGTTACCAGGGAGTTTACAGACATCAACCGAATTTCCGAAGGGTATGTGTTAAACGGCTATAACAATTTATACCAAGGAAATAGAAACCTAAGCAGTGCTCTTTTTCACCAGGTCTCGCTCAATTATTTCAGTTTTAATATGTTTAATTTCGAAAACATATTTGCCCGGTTGTCCTACAGCAAACGCATAGATCCCTTTAAAAACAACACGACTATTGTGGGCATTAACCAGATCAACAGCACCATTAACTCAATGCTTGAAGATGAGGTGGCCAACGGTTCGTTTAACTACCAACGCACCTGGGGTAAAATCAGGTGGAGCAGCAACGCAGGGTTAAATTATTCTTCGCTGAACAACATCGTGAACAATGCGCCCAGAAATTCTACCTCCATCGGACAGAACTACACCGCTTCATTGGGCACACAGTTTAAGAAGGCTCCTAATGTTGAGTTGGGATATACCTATACCCTAAACAGGTATGATAACGCAGGACGAGTATCTGAATTCAGCACTGAACGCCCCTTTGCTCGTTTAAACTGGGTGTTTTTAAAGAACTTTAATCTGTCCGCAGAGTATGATGATTACCATTTCAGAAATTTAGACGGTTCTTCTGAGAATGAATATGCATTCCTCAAGTCTACTCTGTCCTTCCAAAAACAAGACAGTCATTGGGAGTGGAGTTTGGTCGGAACCAACTTGACCAACACCCTGAGTTTAAATCAGGATTCATTTAGTGAGTTTTTGGTGAGTTCATCCGCGTATTATGTGCAACCGCGTTATGTATTGTTGCAG